>JAQGIK010000126.1 GCA_028291265.1 Caulobacter sp.
AGTAGTTGGCCGAGAACCACAGGGCCGAATAGAGGACCAGCAGCGGCACGAGCGCCTCCGTCACCCCCATGGCCAGCATCAGCACCGCCGAGACGACGACGCTGATGACCAGCGACGGCGTCCGCCGCCCCCAGCGGCCGTGGGTGCGGTCGGAGATGACGCCGCCGGCCAGCAGGCCGATCACCGCCGTCACCGAGGAGACCGTGGTGGCCAGCGCCAGGTTGGAGACCTTGGCGGCCGCGTCGATGGCCTCGATCTGGGCCGGCATCAGGATCTGCTGGATGCCCTGGAAGCCGGAAACCATCGCCGCCGCGGCGACGAACATCCAGCTGAGCAGCCGGCGCTGGGAGACGGGCTTGCTGGCGAGCTCGGTCGCGACGATGTCGGTCATTCGGTCAGCGCCGCGTAGATCATGTCATGCATCTCCGCATTGAGCGCCTGGGGGTCGGCGTTCGGGGTGAACAGGTGCTGGGCCATGGTCACGACGACCAGGTCCCGAACCGGATCGACCCAGAAGTTCACGCCGGTCGCGCCGTCCCAGTAGAAGGTCCCGGGCGTGCCGGCGAACCCCATGGCCTCCACATCCTTGATCACCGCGAAGCCGAGGCCAAAGCCCAGGCCCTTGACCTTCCAGTCCATCGGAATGTCACCGAGATGGTCGGACGACATCAGCCGGACCGTGGTCTCCGACAGCAGCCGCTTGCCGTCCAGTTCGCCGCCGTTCAGCAGCATCTGGGCAAATTTCAGATAGTCGCCGAGCGTCGAGGAGAGGCCGAAGGCGCCGCGCTCGAAGGCGACGGATGTGTCGGCCATGCGAACCAGCGGTTCGGGCCAGGGGATGCCGGGGAACTCCGGCGGCAGCGAGCCCTCGGCCCAGCGGGTGAGGCCCTCGGGGCCGGTCCAGTAGCAGCGCACCAGACGCTCGATCATGCCGGGACTCAAGGCGAAGCCGGTGTCGGCCATGCCGAGGGGATCGAGGATGCGGCTCTGCAGGAAGTCGGCGAAGGCAACGCCGCTCAACACCTCGACCAGCCGGGCCTGGATGTCGGGAGCGAGACTGTAGTTCCAGATCGCGCCGGGCTGGGCGCCGAGCGGCGCCTTCGAGATCTTGGCCATCTCGTCGGCCAGGGTCTCGCCGGCGACGTAGAGGACCTTTTCGGCCAGCTGCTTCTCGTGGGCGCCGCCCATGCCGAAGCCGAGGCCATAGCCGGTGGTGTGGCGCAGCACGTCGCGGACGGTGATCCCGCGGTCCATGGGCACGACGTCGTCGGCGGCGCTTTCGGCCTCGCGCAGCACGGTCTGGCCGGCGAATTGGGGCAGATAGTCCGTAAGCGGATCATCCAGTCCGAAGCGGCCCTCGTCGTAAAGCATCATCAGGGCCACGGCGGTCAGCGGCTTGGTCATCGACATCAGCCGGAAGACGCTGTCGAGCTTCAGGGGGACCCGGTCCTCGAGGTTGGAAAAGCCGATGGCCGAGGCGTGGACCAGCTGGCCCCGGCGCGCGACGGCCCAGGCGAGGCCGGCCATCTCGCCGGCCTCGACCCGGCCCTCGTAGTGGCGGTCGATGGCGGCCAGGAGAGCGGGATCGAAGCCGACCGTTTCGGCCGGGCCCCGCTGCGCGTTGGAAAGTCCCAAACTGCTGCCCTTCCTGTGGCCATCAAAACCGAGCCGGCGGACCCTGCCTCAAGGGCCCGCCGCAACCCATCAGAAATCGTAGGAGAGGCTGACGCCAACCGTCCGCACCGAGTTGTAGCCCCAGCTCTGACCGGTCGAATTGACGTTCAGCAGCGTGGCGTCGAGCGCCTCGCCGCCGATGAAGACCGGGAAGATCTTGTCCGTGCAGTTCTTGCAGAACAGCGAAACCTTGAGGTTGTCGTTGAACCTGGCGCTCAGGCTGGCGCCCAAAACGTCGATCGGTCCCAGTCGTGTCAGCGGATTGCCGTTGCTGGCGAAGTTGATCGACGAGCGGTGATACCAGTCACCGGCCAGCACCAGGGTGACATTGTCCGACAGCGGCCGCTCATAGACGGCGCCCAGGCTGGAGACGAACTTCGCCGAGCTGGGCGTGCGGTTGCCCGAGGAGTCGATGACGCCGGCCGGTGAACAGCCCGCCTGACCGGCGTAGCATTTGTCGTTCTTGAAGCTCTCGAACCGCGAGTCCAGGAAGGTCACCGAGGCGCTCAGGGTCAGGTCGCTGATCGGCCGGCCCTCGGCGAAAATCTCGACGCCCTGAGATTTCACCTGGGCGGCGTTGGCGGCGTAGAAGGTGGTGGTCGCCGGGTCGAAACTCGAGACCTGGAAATCGCTGAACACCGAATGGAAGGCCGTGATGTTCAGGCGCAGGCGGCGGTCGAACAGCATGCTCTTGACGCCGAACTCGGTGCTCTTGACCGTCTCCGGCCCGACCGACAGATCCTGGCCGGGGCTGGCGATAGTGTCGTTGAAGGCCGGACCCTTATAGCCCTTGCTGTAGGTCGCATAGGCCATGATGTCCGGCGTCACCGCGAACTGCGCGCCCAGCTTCCAGCTGAAATTGTCGTTGTCGATCGACTGCTTGGTCGAGGCGTTCGGCACGCCCAGCGGGATCGGATAGGGGTACTGGTTCTGGACCAGGTCGATGCTCTGTTCGTCGTGCGTATAACGGCCGCCGACGATCAGGGTCAGGGCCTCGGTCGGATGGATGTTGACCTGGCCGAAGCCGGCCAGGCTGTCGGCCTTGATCCTGGAATTGAAGTCCAGACCGAACAGCGGGTTGGTGTGGGAATCGAACCCGGGACCGGCGGCCCCGAAGGCGGCCGCGCCGATCTCGTCGATCTCGTGGATGCGCGAGGAGAAGTAGAAGAGTCCGGCCTGGCCGTCGATGAAGTCGTTGCCGGAGAAGGCGACCCGCAGTTCGTTGGAGAACTGGGAATAGGTCCCGGTGCGGACGTTCTCGTCCACTCCGTCAAAGCTGGTGAAGTCGATGTCGGCGTCGTTGAGGACGTCGTAGGACTTCCAGGCGGTGATGTTGTTGACCGTGACGCCGTCCATCGGCCGCCAGGTGATGTTGGCCGACAGCCCGCCGCCCTTCAGGTCCTGGGTGACGTGGGTGGAGGCGCCCCATTCGAGGTTCTCGGCGCCGGGCGTGACGCCGTCGAGCCCGACGAAGATGCCGGTCAGGGATCCCGCGCCGATGTGGCGGAAGGTGCGGTCGTAGATGCCGCCGGCCCCCGACTGTTCGAAATAGTCCCCAATCAGATAGATCGACAGCTGGTCGTTGGGCTCGATCAGCAGCTTGGCCTTGACGCCCGCCCGCTTCTGATAGTCCTCGACATCGGCGTTGGGGCCTTCGGCGACCACCTTGGCGATGAGGTTCTGGTAGGAATAGAGGGCGTTGACGCGCAGGGCGGCGATGTCGCCCAGCGGCAGGTTGACGGTGCCGCGCACCACGCCGCCGTCCTTGTCGCCCGGGACGCTGTCGCGATAGTCGTACTCGCCGTAGACCCGGCCGGAGAACTCGCCCAGCACCGGCTTGCGGGTGACGATGTTCAAGAGGCCCGCCGAGGCGTTGCGGCCGAACAGCAGGCCCTGCGGTCCGAGCAGGACCTCGATCTGGCCGACGTCCTCGAAGCCGAAGTTGTTCATGAAGGTCGGCACGGCCAGCGACACCTCGTCGACGGCGACGCCGACGCTGGAATCGAGGTTGGGGGTGAACACCAGGGTGCCGACGCCGCGCAGGCTGATGGTGTTGTCGCCGCTGGTCTGCAGGCTGGGGACGGAGGTCTGAAGCTGGATGATGTCGTTGAGCTTGCGCTCCTCGAGGACCTGGCCGCCGATCGCCTGGACGCTGACGGGGACGCGCTGGAGGGACTGGGCGACGCGCTGGGCGGTGACGATGACCTCGCCCACTTCGGTTGCCCCTGCGGCCGGCGGGGCCGGGCTTTGTTGGGCCAGCGCGACGCCCGGAAGCAGAGCCGCCATGATCGGCAGCAGGCTGGCGCACAGCAGATAAGACGACCTCATTATTGCCTCCCCAAGGCTATTTTTGCGCCCTCACATCAGCAATTCGAGGGGTGCGCGGCTCGCTCTGACGCCCGAAATGGAACGTCCTTTCTAGTTTGTACGATATTGAAATATGAATTGCAAGTCCTCTTCCAGCTGAAACGCCCCTCGAAAGTACCCGTTGGAATTTATGTTACTTGATGGTAGTATAATCGGCAAGCTGTAGCCATGGCCTCGGGCGACACTTGTCAGCCAACATGCGACCGGTGATTCTGTCGCCCGAGAGTTATGCAGGCTCGGCCCGCGGCCGCCCTACGCATTGACGGAGAAACGAATGTCGCCTCGGCCCATCAAGGCCCCCTCCCCCTGGGCGACGGCGCGGGACAAGGCGGCAGAGCGCGAACAGAAGCGCGAAGCCGTCATTCAGACCGCCGCCTTGGCCTTCAGCGAGAACGGCTACCATCGCACCTCGCTCGACCAGATCGCCGAGCGCCTGGGGGTGACCAAGCCGACGCTCTACTATTATGCGCGCAACAAGGAGGACCTGCTGGACCTCGTCGTCGGTCGCGCCCTGACGATGATCATGGATTCGCCGCCCGGCCACGAAAGCGTGCCCGGCCTGGACCAGCTGAAGCAGTTCATACGTCGCTACGCCGAGGTCATCGGCACCGACTTCGGTCGCTGCCTGGCGGCGGTCAACAACTATGACCTCAGCCCCGAGGCCCTGGAGCGCAACCTCGGCGGCAAGCGCCGGATCGACCAGCGAATCCGTTCGCTGATCCTTAAGGGCCAGGTCGACGGCTCGATCGGCCCCTGCGATCCCAAGTACATTTCCTTCATGCTGGCCGGCGCCGTGAACTGGATCGGCCGCTGGTACCAGGAGGGCGGAGAGATGAGCGCCGCCTCGGTCGGCGAGCTGTTCGCCAATCAGATCGCCATGGGGTTGACGCCTCGAACATAAAATTCACAAGACATCTTGATACTAATCAGTAACATCGATACCACTTGGATAGTCGATGGCGCGGAGTGGTGGTCGAGATGCGAAAAGTGATTGTCGCGGGCGTCGGGATGACCCCCTTCGTCAAGCCGGGGACCGAACGTCCCTACGACGAGCTGGGCGCGACGGCGGCGCGGATCGCGCTCGATGACGCCGGCCTGACCTACGCCGACATCCAGCAGGTCTACGCCGGCTATGTGTACGGCGACTCCACCTGCGGCCAGGCCGCCGCCTATCGCCTGGGCCTGACCGGCGTGCCGGTGATCAACGTCAACAACAACTGCTCGACCGGCTCCAGCGCCCTGTTCCTGGCCCGCCAGGCGGTGGCCAGCGGGGCCGCCGACTGCGTGCTGGCCATGGGTTTCGAACAGATGCGCCCCGGCGCGCTTGGCAGCGCCTGGGACGACCGGCCAAATCCGATGGCCCCCTTCATCGAGGTCATCGAAAAGGCCCGCGGCCCGGCCGAGGTCCCGCTGGCCCTCTACCTGTTCGGCGGGGCCGGGGCCGAGTACGCCGAACGCTACGGCGTCGCGCCCGAGACCTTCGCGATGATCTCGGTCAAGGCCCGGGCCCACGCCGAGCACAACGACAAGGCCATCTTCCGCAAGCCCGTGACGGTCGAGGAGGTGATGGCCGCGCCGTCCCTCTACGGCCCGCTGACCCGCCTGCAGGCCTGCCCGCCGACCTGCGGCGGCGCGGCCGCCATCGTCTGTTCGGAGGCCTTTGCGAAGACGCATGGCGTCGACACCGGCGTCGCCATCGTCGGCCAGGCGATGACCACCGACTTCGCCTCCACCTTCGAACCGGCCAGCGCCATCAAGGCCATCGGCTTCGACATGACCGCCGCCGCCGCCGCCCAGGTCTATGAGCAGGCCGGGGTCGGCGCCGCCGACATCGACGTCGTCGAACTGCACGACTGTTTCACCAGCAACGAGATCCTGACCTACGAGGGCCTCGGCCTCGCCCCCCTTGGCGGGGCCGAGAAGTTCATCCGCGACGGCGACAACACCTATGGCGGCAAGGTCGTCACGAATCCATCCGGCGGACTGCTCTCGAAAGGCCATCCGCTGGGCGCCACGGGACTGGCGCAGTGCTTCGAACTGACCCACCAGCTGCGCGGCAGCGCCGGCGCGCGCCAGGTGGAGGGTGAGCGCGTGGCCCACCAGCACAACCACGGCCTGGGCGGCGCCTGCGTGGTCACCATGTACCGCTCTGCGTGAGGAGGCAAACGTGCACCTGACATCCTCCTGGATGACTCCCGAGCTGGAAGGCTTTCGCGACGCGGTGCGCCGCTTCGTGGCGAGCGAAATCGCGCCGCACCAGCAGCGCTGGCGCGAGCAGCAGCACGTCGATCGCGACGTGTGGCGCAAGGCCGGCGCGCTGGGCCTGCTGTTGGCCGACGTCCCCGACGAATACGGCGGCTCGGGCGGCAGCTTTGCGCACCAGGCGGTGGTGTTCGAGGAACTCGCGTATGCCGGCGACATGGCGTTCGGCCTGCATGTGCACGCGATCGTCGCCCACTACCTGCTGAACCAGGGCACCGAAGACCAGAAACGCAAATACCTGCCGCTGCTCGCCAGCGGCGAGATGGTGGCCGCGATTGCGATGTCGGAACCGGGCGCCGGCTCCGACCTGAAGGGTATCCGCACCAGCGCCAGCGCCGGCGATGGCGGCTACCGCGTCAACGGCTCCAAGACCTTCATCTCGAACGGTTACCTGGCCGACCTGATCCTGGTCGTGGTCAAGACCGACCCGGCGGCCGGGGCCAAAGGCGTGTCGCTGCTG
>JAQGIK010000144.1 GCA_028291265.1 Caulobacter sp.
ATTCGCCGCGGATGTAGACGTAGCAGGCGTGGGACAGCATCGCCCGGCAGGCGATCATGCAGCCTTCGATCAGCAGGTGGGGATCATGGCGCATGATCTCCCGGTCCTTGCAGGTGCCCGGCTCGGACTCGTCGGCGTTGACCACCAGGTAGTGGGGACGGCCGTCCTTCACCTCCTTGGGCATGAACGACCACTTCAGGCCGGTGCCGAACCCGGCCCCGCCCCGGCCGCGCAGGCCGCTGTTCTTGATGTTGTCGATGATCCAGGGACCGCCGGCGTCCAGCATGTCCTTGGTGGCGTTCCAGCAGCCACGCTTCTTCGCGCCTTCCAGGCCCCAGTCGTGGAGGCCGTAGAGGTTGGTGAAGATGCGGTCCTTGTCTTCCAGGATGCCGACCATCGGTAGTCTCTGTCTCTTTCTCGCGGGAACGCCCCGCCCTATCAGCAAACGGCCCGGCGGGGAAACGTCCCCGCTCAGGGTTTCCAGGTTTCGAAGGGGTTGGCCTTTCGCCAGGCGGTCCGCTTCCAGATCACATAGATAAACACCACCCAGCCGGCCGCCAGCAGCGAGTAGCCGCCGAGGATGACCAGCTTGGGCAGCGGCGTGTAGGTGGACAACACGACGATGCCGACGCCGAGCATGATCACCATCAGACCGATCAGCCGCTCGAAGCGATGCAGGGCCCGCAGGGTGTCGATGTAGGCGATGCGCCGCTTGAGCTCTTCGGGATCGTCGATCATGGCGCTAGGCCGGAGCCTTGTCGGCCTTGGCCGTCTTGGCCTTTTCCGGCGCGTTGGGCAGCTTCAGCTTCCTGGCGTAGCTGCCGTCATAGAGCTTGGGATCGGTCAGGGTGTGGATGGCGCCCTTGGGCTCCGAGGCGCCGCGACCGTCGTAGGACCCGGGCTGCGGCTTCTTGCCGGCCGCGAAGTCGTCGAGGATTCCGGCCAGGCTCTCGGGCGTCAGGTCCTCGTAGTAATAGTCGTTGATCGCCGCCATCGGGGCGTTGCAGCAGGCGCCGAGGCACTCGACCTCTTCCCAGCTGAATCTGCCGTCGGCCGAGACGTGGTTCTTCGGCCCGATCTTCTTCTTCAGGACATCGGCCAGCGAACCGGCCCCGCGGATCATGCAGGGGGTGGTGCCGCACAGCTGCACGAAGGCGACCCTGCCGACCGGCTCCAGCTGGAACATGGTGTAGAAGGTGGCCACCTCCAGCACCCGGATGACCGGCATCTCCAGCATCCGGGCGACCAGCTCGATGGCCGGCCTGGAGACCCAGCCTTCCTGCTTCTGGGCCAGCCAGAGCAGGGGGATCGAGGCCGACTGCTTGCGGGCGGCCGGGTATTTGCCGAGCCAGAAATTGACGTCCTTCATCGACTCTTTCGAGAAGGCGAAGCTGTCGGGCTGGTCTTTGGCGAGGCGGCGGACGGACATGAACGGTCTTCCAGCGATACGGCGGCGGCGGAGACTCTCCGGCCGGGCCAGGCAATTCGCGCCGATGTAGCCTGACCGCCCCGGCGCGACAATGGCCGTCAGGCCTGCGGCGGCTTTTCCGGTTCGGACGCCGGTTTGCCGCGCAGCGGCCGGGGGCTGGCCATAAAGAAGCGGCCAATCCTCTGATTGCTGGCGGCATGGCGGCTGTTGATCTTCTCCCGCACAGCCGCTCTGGCCTCGCGGACCGGCGGAAGTTGGTGCGCAAGCCAGATGATGGCGCCGCCGATCATGCCAAAAACGGGCATGCTGGCATAGGTGGCGATGGCCGGCTGCATGCCAAGCTGGACGAGCATCCTAGCGATGGCGCCGCCGAGGAACAACGGCATCGCCAGAGCAAACCAGGGACCGTGCCAAGCAAACGCCAGCAGTGTGGCCTGCCGCCGTTCCTTGGCGGTTTCCAACTTCCACGGATTGAGGACATAGGCGGTGACCCAGTCGAACACCGCCGCGATCAGGGCGCCGAACAGGAAGGTCGGGATGAACCCGCTCACCGCGCCTCGCCGCGGGCCGCGTTGGCGGTGAAGTCGAGCGGTTTGGCGGGGTATCGCTCTCCCCGGCCGAACAGATCGAACACCGCGTCGATGCGCTGGTCCAGGTCCGTGAACCATCTGTCCATGGCGGGAATGGATTTTCGCATCGCCGTCTCGCCGATGATCGCGACGACCATAGCCAAGCTGAACCAGAAGCCGCCGGCCCAGTCCGCCTTCGAGACCCGATCAACCGCGCCGGGCAGCAACCAGAACGCGCCGTAGAGGAGCGCCAGGCTCAAGCTCTTCACGACCGCGTAGAGCCAGGCGTCGAGGCGGGACCGCACCCGAGCCCGCCACAGCCGCCACACCTGGCCGCTCATGCCGGCCAGCCAGATGAGGGCGAACAGGCCCACCTCCAGCACGTTGAACCGCGGTACAATCAGCCAGTTGTCCAGCCAAGGGGGCATCATCCGCCTCCGGTTCTGGTGGCACGACCGGCCTCGTGCAGGTCGCGGTAAAGTCGGCGGGTCGGCGGCAGCAGGTGGGTCGCCAGAAGGAACAGAGCCACCGCGCCCACCGCGACCGCAGCAGTCATGCCAAGCGTGAGCCACAGCGATAGTTGGTCATGCGGATCGACCGCCTCGCGCACGGTCTGCGCCGCGACAATGGCGACGGCCCACGGCGCCCAGGCCAGAGCCATGGCCAAGAACAGTCGCTTCCGGCCGCCCGGAAACGCCGGCAAGGCGGCCCACCGGACACGCGCCGCCACCCACGCCATGCCCAGCCCTATGCCGCCATAGACAACCACAGCAATGAGCAGCTTGGCGGCGAACATGCGCGTCCACGTCTCCGATCCCGTCAACCTGCCGGAAGGAAGCGGAAGATCAAGTGATTATCGGCGATCCTTCCGGGCCCGCACGCGAACCGGCTTCGGCTGCTGGCGGGCGCGGGCGGCGGCGAGAGCCGCGGCAAGGGCGGCCAGGGCAGCGACGGTGAGGCCGATGATCATGACGCGGAAACTCCAGAACCGTTAGCGGTAGGATACATAGGGGCCCGACTGCGGTCTATCCAGCTGGAGAGGCCGATTGTCACGGCAGCAGCCCTCGCGCTACTCGGCAGGAATCGCGACATCGTTTATCTGGGCGGCGCGCACGAAGCAGTCCAGGCAAAGCATGACGCCGAGGCTCGACCCGACCTGCTCCCATACATGTTGGGGCAGGTCATCGCAGGCCGAGCAAAGGGCCTGAAAGTGCCCCTCTTCGTCCTTTGCCCACCAGAAACCGCGCTGGACACCGTCGTCCAGGCTCTCGGCGACATGCTTGCAGACATAGGTGGCGGGACGGGATCCGTGCCGACCACAGGCGACGTCTGTCATGCCCGTTATCGGTCGATTTCCCCGAACACGATGTCCAGGCTGCCGAGGATAGCAGAAACGTCGGCCAGCATGTGGCCGCGGTTCATCCAGTCCATGGCCGCCAGGTGCGGGAAGCCCGGCGCGCGGATCTTGCAGCGGTAAGGCTTGTTGCTGCCGTCGCTGACCAGATAGACGCCGAACTCGCCCTTGGGCGCTTCCACCATGGCGTAGACCTCGCCTTCCGGGGTGCGGAAGCCTTCGGTGTAGAGTTTGAAGTGGTGGATCAGCGCTTCCATCGACCGCTTCATCTCGGCGCGGCGCGGCGGGGTGATCTTGTTGTCCTGGGTCATCACCGGGCCGCGCACGGTGCGCAGCTTTTCACAGGCCTGGCGGATGATCTTGGTCGACTCGCGCATCTCCTGCATGCGGCAGAGGTAGCGATCGTAGCAGTCGCCGTTCTTGCCCAGCGGAATCTGGAAGTCGAAGTCGTTGTAGCACTCGTAGGGCTGGTTGCGGCGCAGGTCCCAGGCGATGCCCGAGCCGCGCACCATGACGCCGGAGAAGCCCCAGGCCAGCGCCTCTTCCCTGGTCACCACGCCGATGTCGACGTTGCGCTGCTTGAAGATGCGGTTCTCGGTGATCAGGCCTTCGATATCGTCGCAGACCTTCGGGAAGGCGATGGCCCACTTGTCGATGTCTTCGACCAGCTGGTCGGGCAGGTCCTGGTGGACGCCGCCCGGCCGGAAGTAGTTGCTGTGCAGACGAGCGCCGCAGGCGCGCTCGTAGAAGATCATCAGCTTCTCGCGCTCCTCGAAACCCCACAGCGGCGGGGTCAGGGCGCCGACGTCCATCGCCTGGGTCGTGACGTTCAGCAGGTGGCTGAGGATGCGGCCGATTTCCGAATACAGCACCCGGATGAGGCTGCCGCGGATCGGCACCTCGATGCCGACCAGCTTCTCGATGGCCAGGCAGAAGGCGTGTTCCTGGTTCATCGGCGCCACGTAGTCGAGGCGGTCGAAGTAGGGAATGTTCTGGAGGTAGGTGCGGGCCTCCATCAGCTTCTCGGTGCCGCGATGCAGCAGGCCGATGTGCGGATCGACCCGCTCGACCACTTCCCCGTCCAGCTCCAGCACCAGGCGCAGAACGCCGTGGGCGGCCGGGTGCTGCGGGCCGAAGTTGAGGTTGAACTTGCGGACCGGGGTTTCCGGAATGCCGGGCTGGGTCTCGGAGACGTGGGACGGCTGTGCCGGGGCTATGGTGTCGGTCATTGGCCGCCCTCCTTCGCCTTGTCGTCGCCGGGCAGCGCGTACTGCGCGCCTTCCCAGGGGCTGAGGAAGTCGAAGTTGCGGAACTCGGCGATCTTCACCGGCTCATAGACCACCCGCTTCAACTCGTCGTCGTAGCGGACCTCGACATAGCCGGTCATCGGGAAGTCCTTGCGCAGCGGATGCCCGTGGAACCCGTAGTCGGTCAGGATGCGGCGCAGGTCCGGATGGTCGGAGAAGAAGATGCCGTACATGTCGAACGCCTCGCGCTCGAACCAGTCGGCGACCGGATAGACCGGGACGATCGACGGCACGGGGGTGTCCTCGTCGGTCGACACCTTCACCCGGATGCGATGGTTCTTCACCATCGACAGCAGGTGGTAGACGACCTCGAACCGCAGCGGGCGATCAGGATAGTCGACGCCGCAAAGGTCGATCAGCTGGTGGAACCGGTAGTCGGGGTGGTCGCGCAGCTGGGTCAGGGCTTCGACGATACGGGTCATCTGGGCGCTGACCGTCAGCTCCCCGAACGACACGTCGTAAGACACGATGGCCCCGGCGCTGTTGGCGACGATGGACTGGCCGAGCGCGTCGAGGCTGGCGTCCAGTTCGGCGTGGGTCAGGCTCATCGCTCGATGGTCCCCGTCCGGCGGATCTTCTTCTGCAGCTGCAGTACGCCGTAGACCAGCGCCTCGGCGGTCGGCGGACAGCCCGGGACATAGATGTCCACCGGCACAATCCGGTCGCAGCCGCGCACGACGCTGTAGCTGTAATAATAATAGCCGCCGCCGTTGGCGCAGCTGCCCATCGAGATGACGTAGCGGGGCTCCGGCATCTGGTCGTAGACCTTGCGCAGGGCCGGGGCCATCTTGTTGGTCAGGGTGCCGGCGACGATCATCACGTCCGACTGCCGCGGGCTGGCGCGCGGCGCGAAGCCGTAGCGTTCCAGGTCATAGCGCGGCATGGCCGACTGCATCATCTCGACGGCGCAGCAGGCCAGGCCGAAGGTCATCCACATCAGGCTGCCGGTGCGGGCCCAGGTGATCAGGTCGTCGGCCGCCGCCACCACGAAGCCCTTGTCGGCCAGGCGGTCGGAGATGGCGTCGAAATAGGGATCGTGGACCTTGGGGTCGTAGGCCGGAACGGTCGAACGGGCGCCACTGAGGGCTGGAACGGCAGCCGCACTGCCCGGAACGATCACTCCCATTCCAGGGCTCCCTTCTTCCATTCGTAGACAAAGCCGACCGTCAGCACGCCCAGGAAGGTCATCATCGACCAGAAGGCGAAGAACGAGGCGTCCTTGGGCAGGTTCATCAGGCTGACCGCCCAGGGGAACAGGAAGGCCACTTCCAGGTCGAAGATGATGAACAGGATCGACACCAGGTAGAACCGCACGTCGAACTTCATCCGCGCATCGTCGAAGGCGTTGAACCCGCACTCATAGGCCGAGACCTTTTCCGGGTCCGGCGCCGAGGGCGCGAGGATGGCCGCGCCGAAGATGAAGACGAGGCCGATGACCAGCGCGATCCCGATGAAGATCAGGATGGGCAGGTAGTTGAGCAGGAAGGCGTCCATGGTTTCCCCGGGGAGGAGTCGCGCGCGTTGTAGACCAAGGCGTAAAGCGGTTCAAAGGGAATGCTGCATGGAGAAGCATTGCCCAACAGCCCTCGCCGTGCCGATATCGCCGTTATGAGCAAACGCCCGCTGGCCCTGCGATTCCTCGACGGCGTTGAGCGCCTCGGCGACAGGCTTCCCGACCCGGTCTTCATCTTCGTCTGGCTGATCGGCGCCCTGATCGTCGCCAGCGTCGTCTGCGCCCAGCTCGGCCTGTCGGTGGTCAATCCCAGCACCCACGAAGTCATGGCCGCCGAAAGCCTGCTGACCGCCGAAAACCTGCGCCAGCTGATCGTCGACATGCCCAAGACCCTGACCAGCTTCCCGCCGCTCGGCCTGGTCCTGCTGGTCATGCTCGGAGCCGGCGTCGCCGAGCGCGTCGGCCTGCTCAGCGCCGCCATCCGCGGCCTCGTCCGCCACACGCCCAAACGCCTGCTGGCCCCGGTCATCATCCTCCTGGGCCTGCTCAGCAATCAGGCCGCCGACAGCGGCTTCGTCGTGCTCATTCCCCTCGCCGGCGTCGCCTTCGCCGCCGCCGGGCGCCATCCGCTGGCCGGCATGGCCGCCGCCTTCTCCGCCTGCGTCGGGGCCTTCGCCGGCAATCCGACGCCCAGCCAGTTCGACGCCCTGATCCTCGGCTTCACCGAGCCGGCGGTGCACATCCTCGACGCCGGCTGGAAGGTCAACCTGGTCGGCAACTGGTGGTTCACCGCCGCCGCCGCCGCCCTGTTCGTGCCCATCGGCTGGTGGGTCACCGAGGCCATCGTCGAGCCCCGCCTCGGCCCCTGGATCCCGCCGGAAGACCACCGCCCCTCCGACATGCCGCTCGCCCCCGAGGAGCGCCGCGGCCTGATCTTCGCCGGCCTGGCCATCGCCGGCGTCGTCGCCCTCTGGACCCTGCTGACCGTCCTGCCGACCGGTCCGCTGCTCGACCGCACCGTCGAGGGCATGGGCCAGTGGACGCCCTTCTTCCGCTCGCTGGTCGCCGGCTTCTTCGTCCTCTTCCTGCTGGCCGGCATCGCCTTCGGGGCCTGCGTCGGGGTGATCAAGAGCCACCGCGACGTGGTCCGGCTGGCTGGCGAGTCCATGGTCTCCATGGCCCCCTACATCGTGCTGGCCTTCGCCGCCGCCCACTTCATCGCCATGTTCAACTGGTCGAACCTCGGGGCCATCGTCGCCATCAACGGGGCGCAGGCGCTGAAAGCCACCGGCGTGCCCATCGTCTTCCTGCTGCTCGGCGTCGTCGTCCTGACCGCCTTCCTCGACCTGTTTATCGGCTCGGCCTCGGCCAAGTGGGCGGCCCTGGCGCCGGTGCTGGTGCCGATGTTCATGCAGCTCGGCGTCAGCCCCGAGATGACCACCGCCGCCTACCGGATGGGCGATTCGACCATCAACATGGTCAGCCCCCTGATGCCCTATTTTCCCCTGGTCCTGGCCTTCGCCCAGCGCTGGAACCCAAAGCTCGGGGTCGGCGGCCTGATGAGCTCGGTGCTGCCCTACAGCATCGCCTTCATGCTGGTGGCGCTGGGCATCACCGGCCTGTGGGGGGCGATGCAATGGCCCACCGGACCGGCGGCGCCGTTCCACTACACAGCCCCCGTCGGGCCCCAGCCGGCGGCCACGATCCCGGCCAGTCCGCCGCCCGGTCACTGACTTTCAAAAAACCGTCCGGCCTTTGCTTGACAGGGATGGAGCATCCCCCTATTCCGCCCTCCTCGCGCTGCTGCGAAGCGATGCGGATGTAGCTCAGTTGGTTAGAGCGCCGGCCTGTCACGC
>JAQGIK010000152.1 GCA_028291265.1 Caulobacter sp.
CGTCGCCATCGCCAGGCATCTCCTGATCGCCCTCAACGCCGCTGTCCGAGACCAAAAGCCCTTCGTTGCTTGACGGGGCGTCACACAGTTGCTTCGGTCGGGCGAAGCCCGATCCGGAGGACCCATGGTTGGGCCGTGACGCCTGGACGCCCTTATCCCTGTGCCGGCGGCAGTGCAGTCCTGCGGACGCCAGCTGTTCCGACCCCAACCATGGGTCCTCCGGACCGCTGCGCGGCCGAAGGATGACAGGGGTGGGGCGCTCAACCAACCTTGCTGAAATCCGCCGGCCGCTTCTGGAAGAAGGCGGCAAACGCCTCCGCCGCCTCGGCCGTCTGCAGCCGCTCGCCGAAATACTTCCCCTCCAGGTCCATCAACGCCGAAATCTTCGCCGCGTCACGCATCAGCCGCTTGGTCACCTTCAGCGCCCCGATCGGCCGCCTGGCCAAAGCCTGCGCCGCGGCCAATGCCGCCGCCTCGACCTCGCCCGACGGCAGGCATTTGTTGGCGATCCCCACCGTCACGGCCTCCTCCCCCATCATCGCCTCGCCGAGCGCGAACATCGCATAGGCCCGCGCATGGCCGATCCGGGCCGGCAGCAGCCAGCTCGACGCCGCCTCCGGCACCAGCGCCAGCCCCACGAACGGCGTCGTCAGCTTCGCCTCGGGCGAGACATAGACCAGGTCGCAATGCAGCAGCATCGTCGTTCCCACCCCGACACCCAGCCCCCGCACCGCCGCCACCAGCGGCTTCTCGGCCCGCGCCAGGCCTTTCAGGAACCGCGTCACGTTGCGCTCCCCGGCCGCCCGCTCGCCGCCGTCGCGGCTGGTGTCGCCCGAGGCGTTCTGGGACGCGAAGTCGCTGACGTCGTTGCCGGCGCTGAACGCCTCGCTCGACGACTTGAACAGCACCGCCCGGATGGCCGGGTCGGCCTCGGCCTGGTCCAGGCTGTCGGCCAGGACCCCGTACATCTCGTCGGTCAGGGCGTTCTTCTTGTCCGGCCGGTTGAAGGTCAGGGTCATCACCCCGGCTTCGATCTCGACGAGGATGTGGTCGCTCATTTGGGGGCTCCTTGCGGGAAACGGGCCTGCAGGCTGGTCAGCCAGCGGGCGACGGTATCGATCTCGGCCTCGCTGAAGCCGTCGGTGATCTCTTTGTTGATGTGGTCCAGCCCCGCCTTGGCGTAGTCGCGCCCGGCCCGGCCCTTGTCGGTCATGTGGATGCGCTGGGCCCGCCCGTCGCCCGGATCGGCCCGCCGCTCGACCAGCCCGGCCCGCTCCATCCGGTCGATCAGCCCGCTCATGGCGCTGGGCGCGGAATCCAGCGCCTCGGCCACCTCGCCGATCAGCGCCCCGTCCCCCTTGCCGAGGAAGAACAGCACTCCGGACTGCGCGCTCGTCAGCCCGCCCTTGGCCGCCATCTCCGCCTCGATCCAGCGCTGCACCCGCCGGTTGGCGGCGCTGAGCAGGAACATCAGCCGGCGGTTGGGAGGCGTGGACATGGCGCCGTTATATGCTTCGTATGCGAAACATCAAGTTCGTGTGCGAAATAAAATGCAGCGGTAAGATTGTTGCAAATCGCAGATCAATCTCTGAGGGTGTTTACTGGCGAATTTGCCGGACAAGGGGTGGGCAAGATGGTGGGCAGCGTTTCGGAATTTGTTGAGAGAATTGTCTCAACTAGAGCTCCCGTTGGTCGGGTAACCGCATATCGCGGCCATGCCAGTTCGACATTTTCCCTGCAGCCTTCTGTTTTTCGCGATCCGCTAGCGAAGAAGAATGAGCACATACTGCTCCGCGAACTCATTGCCTCTCATCCCTCTGAGTTTGTGTCTGACCAAGAGACGTTGGAGCAGCTGGTAAGGTTGCAACACTATTCACTCCCCACTCGTTTGCTGGACGTCTCATGGAATCCGCTAGTGGCACTGTATTTTGCATGCCAGCCAAACAAACGGCGGATCATTGACGCGTCCACCCGAGCGAGAAAAACAGTTGAAGACGATGGAGAAGTGATCATCACCCGTGTCGGTAGGTCTCGGCTTCGATATTTCGATAGCGATACGGTTTGCTGCTTGGCGAATTTGGCCAGATTGAAAACTTCCTTGAAAGACGAGCTAGACACGTCGATGCCGGCGACAGAATTTAACAAAAGCCTGCCTGTACGGAGGCTCATTCATTTTATTCGACAAGAAAAAATGCAGTTCGAACCAGAGATAATTCCGAAAGATCTGAATCGAATAATTCTTGTAAAACCCAAACAAAGTAACAAGAGAATATTAGCTCAGGATGGTGCGTTTTTCATATTTGGACAGACACACGAAATTTTAGACGACAACAAACAGGGAATTGAAATTGATAGAATCTCGGTGCCGGCTTCAAATAAAATAAGGATACTGAAGCAGCTCGACAGGTTAGCGATAAATCAAAAGACACTCTTTCCTGAGATTGATAGCGCGGCGCTATATATTCGTCAAAACATGCGTTCGAATGAATTTCTGGCGAAAGTACTCATGGTAATCTCCTGACGAGGATCAGCGTCAGGCGAGCGATTACCATTCTGCCGCCTCGGTATGGGGTCGAACTGATATGGGCGCTCGCAATCACAAGACACCGGTGTCAGGATCTGAGTCCTCGCGCTGATCCGCCCCGGAGTCCTCCTGATGTTGCTGTCCCGCCGCGCCCTTCTGGCTACCGGCGCCGCCCTCGCCTTGGCGCTACCCGCGGTCGCCCGCGCGGCCGCCAACCCTGACCGCGACGCCATCCTGGCCACCATGAAGCGCGCCTCCAAATTCATGACCGACGAGGCCTCGGTCGGCGGCGGCTATGTCTGGTCGGCCCTGCCGGACTTCTCCCGCCGCTGGGGCGAGCTCGAGGCGGCCCCGACCATGATCTGGGTCCAGCCGCCCGGCACGGCGACCATGGGCCACCTGTTCCTCGACGCCCTGCACGCCACGGGGGACGCCTGGTACTATGAGGCCGCCAGGTCCGCCGCCGACGCCCTGGTCCGCGGCCAGCACCCGAGCGGCGGCTGGAACTACGTCATCGACACGGCCGGCGAGGACAGCCTCAAGCGCTGGTACGAGACCTTCGGCGCCAACGCCTGGCGGATGGAGGAATTCCAGCGCTACTACGGCAACGCCACCTTCGACGACGCCGGCACCGCCGAAGCCTCGCAACTCCTGCTGCGCCTCTACCTGGAAAAGCGCGACGCCAAGTACCGCGCCCCGCTCGAGCGGGCCATCGCCTTCGTCCTCGACAGCCAGCACGCCAGCGGCGGCTGGCCCCAACGCTGGCCGGCCGTCGCGGACGGGGGCCTGCACGGCCATGCCGACTACACCGGCTACCTGACCTTCAACGACGACGTCGCCGGCGAGAACATCAAGTTCCTGATCTTCTGCTACCAGACGCTCGGCGAAAAACGCCTGCTCCCCGCCATCCACCGCGCCATGGACTGCTTCCTCGCCTGCCAGCAGCCCGCCCCCCAGGCCGCCTGGGGCCTGCAGCACGATCCCGACACCCTCAAACCCGCCGCCGCCCGCACCTACGAGCCGGAGGCCTTCGCCACCCACACCACGGCCAGCAACATCGAAGCGCTGTTCGGCTTCTACCGCCTGACCGGCGACCCGAAATACCTGGCCCGCGTCCCCGAGGCCCTCGACTGGCTGGACTCCGTCCGCCTGCCCGTCGCCCTTCGCCGCGACGGCCGCGAGCACCCGACCTTCGTCCAGCCCGGAACCAACAAACCCCTCTACGTCCACCGCAAAGGCTCCAACGTCGTCAACGGCGCCTACTACGCCGACGGCAACCCGGCCGACACCGTCGTCCACTACAGCTCCTTCCGCGCCGTCGACGTCTCCCGCCTGCGCGCCGAACACGCCCGCCTGGCGGCCATGCCCCCGACCGAAGCCGCCAAGGGTTCGCCCCTGCTCTCGAAATCCGGCTCCGCCCCGCTGCCGAAATACTTCACCCTCGCCGACGTCGCCGTCTCCGACATGACCAGCGACGCCAAACGCACCCGCGACGTCTCCCCGGCGGCCGTCGCCAAACTCATCGGCGGCCTCAACGACCGTGGCTACTGGCCCACCCCCCTGAAGGCCGTCAGCAACCCCTACATCGGCCCCGGCTCAAAGGAGGTCGCCCCCGGCGAATTCCGCCTGACCCGCGTCGGCGACGCCTCCGATACCTCGCCGTATATTACCGACTACCCGGTGATGGGGGTGTCGACGGGGGAGTACATCAAGAACATGGGGGCGTTCATCGAGGCGCTGGAGGGAGGGGCGTAGAGCCCACGCCGAGGGACGTCAGCCGCGCCTGGCTCTTTGGCGCCGTGCTTCGGTCGGAGGACGGACAAGTATTGGCTCGTCGAGAGGAAGGGGTGGTTGATCCTTGGCCCTGCCTCCACCAAGCGACATGGGTGGAAGGGGCGGTTCTCGGCGCAAGTCTTCCGGCGACGGCCGCTTCGACGGCTTCTTTCTTTGCTCTGCGCGCGCTGCTTGGGTCGCCGTGACGGTGTTGAGCTCGGTCAGGATTCCCAAGTTCGGACCTTCGATCAGGTCTCTGGCCGTGACGATCTGAATCCGAGCGCGTTCGCCGGCTGGGAGTTGAATTCGACCACCAAGCGCCGCCTCGGTTCTCATGTCGGGTGTGGGATCGTTCAGGCAAATGAAGACCCCCATGTCGGCCTGCTCCCGATCAACCACGCTCTTGAGCACGCGAACAGGATCAGGCCCCACATGCTTGCCACCTTTTACCGAGACGATGGCCCGGCCGTAGCGCCCCGGACCGGTGATAAAGGCAATCTCGCCATCGACACCCTTGTCCGGGCCCCGCCCTCTCGACTGCCCTCCAACGCGGCCAACCGCCCATTGTTGAAAAACATGCGGATCGAGCGCCGCCAGCTTCCGGGCCGCAAATTCATCCTTCGGAATTCCTTCCACGACGTAAGTCGCGCTTGGCAGCCATGATTTTATCCGATCTTCGATGACCTGAATGGCGAGGTAGGTCACATCGATCCCGATCCATCGCCGGTCGAGAAGTTCGGCCGCATGCACTGCTGTGCCGCAGCCGCAGAAAGGATCGAGCACAACATCGCCCGGACGGCTTGAGGCCGCGATGATGCGTTTCAACAGGGCAAGAGGCTTCTGCGTAGGGTAGCCGATACGCTCTTCAGCTTGAGAGTTGATTGGCGGAATGTCGCCCCAGAAGCTGCCGACGGGGCCACCGCGATCATCCTCCGGTCGAAGCTTCCGTCGAGGCGCGCCGCTCTTGGACCAAGCCAGATTGCCGGCGGCGTCGATCTCCTTGAGCCTGAGCAACTCAACGCGCCATCCGTAGGGAGGCGGCGTGAAACCCTCGTACTCATAGACAAGATTGGGTCGCTCGCCCATCCCTGGCGACCGCAGGATCGGGCCGTCGACGTAGGGTCCGTACTCGTCCTCGCGGTCGTACTTCTCCAATAATTCCTGCGGCGAGAGTCGCGCGCGGATCGCGTCATCATAGAACGGCGTCGCGCTGCTCGCCGCGTAGTAAAGGATCGTATCGGTGCTCGGACTGAACTTGCGGCTCGCATGCTGAGAACCCTTTGGGTTGCGTGATCGAAGCCAGATGATCTCGTTCCGGAAATTCGAAGCGCCGAAAATGGAGTCGAGCACGATTTTCAGATAGTGGCTGGCGGTCGGATCGCAGTGTAAATACAGGCTGCCAGTGGGCTTCAAAACACGGCGCAGTTCGATCAGGCGAACACTCATCATGGCGAGATACGCCATGAGATCACTCTGGCCCAAGAAGCCCTGCAAGGCTTGCAGCACACGGAAGATGGCTACATCCGCCTGCCGAATGGCCTCCATGGCGGACTCGGCGCCATCCTCCCAACGCCAAGTATCCTCGAAAGCCTTGCGTTGCGCGTCTGCGCCAACGGGCGTTCTGTAGAGAATGTTGTAGGTGGCCTTGGAGTTAAACGGGGGGTCCAAATAAATCAGATCGACGCTCTGTGGCGCAATCCGTTCTTTCAAGACCTCAAGGTTGTCACCGAAGTACAGCATATTCATAGCGCGACCCCCCGCCCGAAATTACGCACCGGTTACAATACCAAATTATCCACAGGATTAAGTTAACGTTGTTGTTTTTTTGAGATGCGCCCACAGGTTGTGCTTAAGCGCCCATGAGGGCGCAAGCCGTTGTGTTGGCTGCTGGTCCTGGCGAGTAAGTGGTCACTAGGTCCAATCGACATTCAGGGATTCACGTGCTGCTGGATGCGTGATTCATAGGTCTCCGCTTTGGCGGAGGTCTGTGATGGGTGTGAAGCGGTACGAACTGAACGATGCGCAGTGGGCTCGTG
>JAQGIK010000037.1 GCA_028291265.1 Caulobacter sp.
TGGATCAGGGCCGAGACCGGGGTCGGGCCTTCCATGGCGTCGGGCAGCCAGGTGTGCAGGAAGAACTGCGCCGACTTGCCCATGGCGCCGACGAACAGCAGGACGCAGGCCAGGTCCATGGCGCTGAAGTTCAGGCCGACGAAGGACCAGGTCTTGCCGGCCCAGGTCGGGATCTGCGGGAAGATCTCGGCGAACTCGATCGAGCCGAACATCCAGAAGCAGGTCATGATGCCGAGCGCGAAACCGAAGTCGCCGACCCGGTTGACCACGAAGGCCTTGATGGCGGCGGCCGACGCGGTCGGCTTCTTGTACCAGAAGCCGATCAGCAGGTAGCTGGCCAGGCCGACCCCTTCCCAGCCGAAGAACAGCTGCATGAAGTCGGCGGCGGTGACCAGGGCCAGCATGGCGAAGGTGAACAGCGACAGGTAGGCGAAGAACCGCGGACGGCTGTCGTCCTCGGCCATGTAGCCCCAGCTGTAGAGGTGGACGAGGCCGGCGACGCTGGTCACCACGACCAGCATCACGGCGCTCAGCGTATCGACGCGGATGGACCAGGCCGACTGGAAGTCGCCGACGTTGATGAACGGCAGCAGCTTGACGGTGAAGTCGGGCCAGTCGCCGAGCGCCACGCCGAAGAAGGTGGTCCAGGCGATGGCGCAGGACAGGAACAAGAGGCCGGTGGTGATGGCCTGGCTCGGAATGTTGCCGAGCCGGCGGCCCGACAGGCCGACGATGGCCGCGCCGATCAGCGGGCCGAACAGCAGGATGGTGACGAGAAGCTCGTGAGACATGGGTGCGATCAGCCCTTCATCACCGAGACGTCGTCGACCGCGATGTCACCGCGGTTGCGGAAGAAGGTCACCAGGATGGCCAGGCCGACGGCGGCCTCGGCCGCGGCGACGGTCAGCACGAACATGGCGAAGATCTGCCCGGTGACGTCGTGCAGATAGACCGAGAAGGCCACCAGGTTGATGTTGACGGCCAGCAGGATCAGCTCGATCGACATCAGGATGACGATGATGTTCTTGCGGTTCACGAAGATGCCGAACACCCCGATGGTGAACAGGATCGCCGCCAGCGTCAGGTAGTGCGTCAGGCCGATCATTCGCCCTCGACCCCTTCTTTGGTGTTGGCGCCGGGTTTGATATCGACGATGACCATGCCGGTCTTGGGACCGCGCCGGTTCTGCTTGGCGATGTTCTGGCGCTTGACGCCCGGCTTGTGGCGCAGGGTCAGGACGATGGCCCCGATCATGGCGACCAGCAGCACCAGGCCGGCGGCCTGGAAGAAGTAGACGTAGGTCGTGTAGAGCACCCGGCCAATGGTCTCGGCGTTGGAGACATCGGGCAGGCTGGCCATCGGGCCCGTGACCTTGGACGCCGCGCCCTTGGTGGCGATGCTGATCGCCACGATGATCATTTCCAAGGTCAGGATGCCGGCCACGATCAGCCCGAATGGCAGGTACTGGGCGAACCCTTGCCTCAGCGACTTGAAGTCGACGTCGAGCATCATGACGACGAACAGGAACAGCACCGCCACCGCGCCGACGTAGACGACGACCAGCAGCATGGCCAGGAACTCGGCCCCGAGCAGCACGAACAGTCCCGCCGCGCTGAAGAAGGCGGTGATCAGGAACAGCACCGAGTGCACGGGGTTACGCGCCGACACCACGGCAAACGCCGCCAGCACCGTCACCGTCGCCATCAGATAAAAGGCTATCGCCTGCAGGCCCATGTGGCCTTCGTCCCTTCTCAATACCGCTAGATCGTTATCCCGGAATCGCGTGGCCGCTCTTAGCGATAGGCCGCGTCGAGTTCCAGATTCTTGGCGATCTCGCGCTCCCAACGGTCGCCGTTATCGAGCAGCCGTTCCTTGTCGTAATAGAGTTCTTCCCGCGTCTCGGTGGCGAACTCGGTGTTCGGTCCCTCGACGATGGCGTCCACCGGGCAGGCCTCCTGGCACAGGCCGCAGTAGATGCATTTGACCATGTCGATGTCGTAGCGGGTCGTGCGCCGGCTGCCGTCCTCGCGAGGCTCGGCCTCGATGTAGATGGCCTGGGCCGGGCAGATGGCCTCGCACAGCTTGCAGGCGATGCAGCGTTCCTCGCCCGACGGATAGCGGCGCAGGGCATGCTCGCCCCGGAAGCGCGGCGACTGCGGCCCGCGCTCGTTGGGATAGATCACCGTCTTCTTCGGCGCCCACATATACTTCAGGGCCAGCCCGAAGGCGCCGACGAAGTCCATGAGGGCGAAACCCTTGATGGTCTGGGCGATGCGGCTCATGGAGCCTTCTCCTTGGGGGCGATGACGCACTGGTAGTTGGACAGCTGGTAGACGTCGCCGCCGTCCGTGTAGGGGCGGACAACGCCGCCGGCCGCGACGCATTTGTCCTTGGCCAGCTTCAGCGCGTCATAGGTTACCAGCCCGCTGCCCAGCGTGTAGCTGCCCGGATTGGCGTCCGGCTGCGTGGCGCAGGCGCCCAGCAGAACGAGGGGAAGAAGCAGCCAGGCGGCGCGCATCAGGCATGCCCCGTGTAGACGCGGTAGGCCGCGACCAGGACCACGGCGATCAGCGAGGTCGGCAGGAAGATCTTCCAACCCAGCCGCATCAGCTGGTCGTAGCGGTAGCGGGGCACGATGGCCTTCACCATGGCGAACAGGAAGAACATGAAGATGGTCTTGGCGAAGAACACCAGGAACAGCAGGAAGCTGACCAGGGTGGCGTTCCAGCCGTCCATGAACTCGGTCGGGAAGCCCGGCTGCCATCCGCCGAAGAACAGGATGGTGAACAGCGAGCACATCAGGACGATGTTGGCGTACTCGCCGATCATGAACAGCAGGTAGGGCGTCGAGCTGTACTCGACCTGGTAGCCGGCCACGAGTTCCGACTCCGCCTCGGGCAGGTCGAAGGGCGGGCGGTTGGTCTCGGCCAGGGCCGAGATGAAGAAGATCACCGCCATGGGGACCATCACCACGACCAGCGGCAGGTTCTTCAGGCCGCCGCCAAAGACGTTCCAGTTCCAGATCCAGCCGCCCTGCTGGGCCGTGATCTCGGTCAGGCTCATGGTGCCCGACAGCAGGATGACGGTGATGATCACGAAGCCGATGGAGACCTCGTAGGAAACCATCTGGGCGGCCGAACGCAGACTGCCGAGGAAGGGGTATTTCGAGTTGGACGCCCAGCCGCCCATGATGATGCCGTACACCCCCATCGAGCTGATCGCGAAGATGTAGAGGATGGCCGGATTGACCGGCGAGACCACCCAGCCCGGGGCCAGCGGCACCACGGCCCAGGCCGCGAAGGCCAGGACGAAGGTCAGGATCGGGGCGATCAGGAAGACCGTCTTGTCGGCCCCGGCCGGGATGACGATTTCCTTCAAGAGGAACTTCAGGAAGTCGGCGAACGACTGGAACAGGCCGAACGGCCCGACCACGTTCGGGCCCTTGCGCATCTGCACGCCGGCCCAGACCTTGCGGTCGCCCCACAGCAGGAAGGCGAGGCTGAGCAGGAGCCAGACCACGACGGCCAGGATCTGTCCGGTGTGGACGAGGAACCAGCCGAGGGGCGTAGTCCAGAAGTCGGGAGTCGTCGGCACGGGCTACTCCGCCGCCATCTTGGCCGCGTCGCTGGCCAGGGCCGCGCATTCGGCCATGGTCACGCTGGCGCGCGCGATCGGGTTGGTCAGGTGGAAGGCCGTAACCGCGCTCGCGAACGGCGCGTCGGAGACATCCCCGGCGGCGCCGAGGCCGCCGATATCGAAGCTGGCGGCGACCGAGCCCGGCGCATAGTCGATCTGGCCGAAGGTCGGATGGTCGGCGAACAGCTTGACGCGCAGCTGGTCGAGGCTGTCGTACGGCAGGGTCTTGCCGACCCGCTCGCTCAGCGCCCGCAGAATGGCCCAGTCTTCGCGGGCCTCGCCCTTCGGGAACACGGCGCGTTCGCCCATCTGAACCCGGCCCTCGGTGTTGACGTAAAGGCCGTTCTTCTCGGTATAGGCGGCGCCGGGCAGGATGACGTCGGCCTTGTGGGCCCCCTTGTCGCCGTGGCTGCCCAGATAGACGGTGAAGGCGCCCGAGGCCGAGGCCTCGCACTCGTCGGCGCCGAGCAGGAACAGCAGGTCCAGCGCGCCGGGCTTCAGCATCTCACGGGCCGAAAGGCCGCCCTCGGCGGGCACAAAGCCCATGTCGAGGCCGCCGACCCGGGCGGCGGCGCTGTGCAGCACGTTCCAGCCGTTCCAGCCGTCGCGCACGACGCTGAAGCTTTTGGCCACGCCGGCCAGCGCCTTGAGGACAGCGGCGCCGTCCTCGCGGGCGAAGGCGCCCGCGCCGACGATGATGGCCGGCCGCTCGGCGGCCTTGAAGGCGGCCACGAAATCGGTCTTCGACTTGGCCAGGCCCGACAGCGTCGAGGCGCCGGCGCCGAGGTAGTCGTAGCTATAGGTCAGGTCGACCTGCTGGCCGATCAGGCCGATGCGGGTCTTGCCGGCCACCCACTGCTTGCGCAGGCGGGTGTTGAACACGGCCGCTTCGGTGCGCGGGTTGGCCCCGACGATCAGCACCACGTCGGCATTCTCGACGCCGGCCAGGGTGGAATTGAACAGCCAGCTCTCGCGCGGCCCGGTCCCGAGCGCCGAACCATCCTGGCGGCAGTCGAGGTTCTTCACGCCGAGCGACGTGAACAGGTCCAGCGCCGCCTTCATCGATTCGGCGTCCTGCAGGTCGCCGGCGATGACGCCAGTCCGCGCCGGGCCCGCCGACTTGACCGCCGCTGCGACGGCGTCGAGCGCCTCGCCCCAGGTCGCTTCGACAAGCTTGCCGGCCTTGCGCACATAGGGGCGGTCGAGCCGCTGGCGCATCAGGCCGTCGCAGGCGTGGCGCGTCTTGTCGGAGATCCACTCCTCATTGACCCCTTCGTGGGTGCGCGGCAGCACGCGCATCACCTCGGCGCCGCGCGAATCCACCCGGATCGACGAGCCGACGGCGTCCATGACGTCGATGGATTCGGTCTTGCTCAGCTCCCACGGACGGGCGTGGAAAGCGTACGGCTTGCTGGTCAGCGCACCGACCGGGCAGAGGTCG
>JAQGIK010000080.1 GCA_028291265.1 Caulobacter sp.
GCCGCGATACCCCTGCAGGCCAGCGGTCAAAGACCGCCTCAACAGGCCGGATACATGACCGCTCCTCACCCGCCGCCAGGCTCGCTCAAAGCATCTTGCCCAAAGGGGGTCGTCCATACATGACAGGCTGGGTGGGCGCGGCGGGCTTGACGTCGATCTACAAATGTAGCTCCAATCGGCCAAGCCTGTAATCCGGAGCCTTCCCATGCGCGCCGCCGTCCTCCTTCTCCCCCTCATCCTGCTCGCCGCCTGCGACGGCAAGGCCGCCGGCGAGCGCTACCGCGCCCGGGCCGCGGCGATCGATCCGCCGCATCTGTGGTCGGTCGAGGTGGTCCCGGCCCGCGAGGGGGTGGTCGCCGTCAAGGTCTGCGCCGACAGCCGCATCCATGAGGGCCTGGCCCGGCCGGCGGTGACGGCGGGCGAAGGCCAGTGCCGGCCGCTGGGCGAGGAGGTGGTCTCTGGCGATACCCGCATCCAGCGCTGCGACCTGAACGGCGAGACCTGGGTGACGACCTCGGCGGTCAAGGGCGACCTGACCCGCGACTTCACCTCGGTGCAGTCGGCCGAGCCGGTCAGCGGGCCCCCAGGAGGCGAGGGGGGCGGCTACAGCCAGACCCGGCGCTACCAGCTGATCGGCGACTGCCCGGAGGGCTGGAACGTCGGCGACAGCACCGACCAGCAGGGGCGGCATGTGAAGGGGCAGTCGGGATTGCTGGCCTTGATCGCGGGGTAGGGGCGGCGCGGCAGGGACGGCCGTCTAGCGGACCCTCTGCTTTTCCTTCGGCGCCGAGACGCGCCGCGGCCTGGCCTCGAACTTCGGCTTGGGCAGCAGCCGGAAGCGGCTCTGGCACCAGGCGAAATCAATGCCGACGTCCAGCAGGGCGTCGGACCGCCCGCAGGGGCAGGCGAACTCCATGACCTCGACCACGCGATAGGTTTCGCCGGCCACCAGGGGCACCGGCTGTCCCGTGACGTGGTTCGGGGCGGCATTGACGCACAGAACCAGATCGCCAGGGCCGACTGCGTCACTCATGGTTTTCATTCCCTACGACAGGGGGAAGTTTAGACCTTGAGTCGGCTGGGGCAAGGATCGGCTTGGCCGGGGGCTTCGTGCGGCTCCTGCTCGCTTGGCGATTCGGCGGCCGGATTGGCCCAGAAGGCCAGGTGGGGGCAGCCACCACTTTTGCGACGCCGGACCGCGCCGCCATGTCCCGGATTGATGGTTCGCAGGCGTGAAAGTGGTGTGTGTCCCCACTTTGGATCAATTGGCGGCACGGCTCCCCCGCCGTCCCGCCCCATCCAGCTCCACCCGGCAAGCCTCACTGAACTCCACCAGGAAGTTCATCTTGCCCTCCGACATCAGCAGGCGAAGATCCTGCAGGGTCCGGTTGGGCGAGAGGTAGCCGTCGATGATGGCGTCGAGGGTGCGTTCGGCAGAGGCGACGATGGGCCGGGACGAGATCAGCCGGATGCGGGCGACCAGGGCGTAGAGGCGGACCATGTCGAGGACGTCGTTCTTCTCGTGGCTGAGGGCGTCGCCGTAGAGGCGCGAGGCCTCGTTGATGAAATCGGAGAACAGGGCCTCGCGGCGGGCCATGTCGCGGTCGCGGCTGCGGGCGCGCGACTGGACGGCGTGGGCCAGCCAGGTGCTGCCCAGCGACGCCAGGCCCCCGATCAGCGCCCCGGCAAGGGCGGCCAGGGCGCTGATCAGGGTCGGGTTCACGACTTGGCGCAGACCGATTGCGCCGCCGCCTCGATCACCTTGGCCACGACCTCGGGCTGGGAGACGTAGATGGCGTGGCTGCCGTTGGCCTCGGTGACCTGCGAGCCGGCCCGCTTTGACATGCCGCGCTGGGCGTCGGGCGGGATCATGTGGTCGTCGGTGGCGACCAGATACCAGCTGGGCTTGCCGCGCCAGGCCGGCGTGGTCACCGCGCCGGAGAGGGCGCCGATGCCCCAGGGCACCTGGGAGTCGGCCATGAAGGCCGCCTCGGGCGGGGTGACGTCGGCGGCGAAGGAGGCGGCGAATTTGGCCTTGTCGAGGGCGAGGAAGCCGTCCTTGGGCGGCAGGATCGGCGGCACGGGGGCGCCGGGCGGGGGATTGGCGATCAGGCTGTTGACCGACTCGCCGCGGTCGGGCGCGAAGGCGGCGATGTAGACCAGGGCCGACACCTTGGGGTCGTTGCCGGCCTCGGTGACCACGACGCCGCCGTAGGAGTGGCCGACGAGGACGACCGGATGGCTCTGGTCGGCGATGACACGGCGGGTGAAGGCGACATCGTCGGCCAGGGTGATGGTGGGGTTCTGGACGACGGCGACCTCGAAGCCGTCACGCTTGAGGATGTCGTAGACGCCGCGCCAGCCGGCGCCGTCGACGAAGCCGCCGTGGACGAGGACGATGGAGGCCGCGGCGGAGGCGAGAACACAGGCCATGGGGAAGTCCTTTTCAGATCGAGGGGGCGCGAGGGCGCCGGTGGCGACACCCTGCGCCGGCTCGCGCCGGATCGGTCGTTAAGCGATGTGAATCGTTGTGCGGCGCTCAGGCCAGGGATTGCAGGAGCCTGGTCGCCGCCCGCAGGTCGGCGGTCTCGAAGCCTTCGGAGAATTTCGCACAGGTCTCCGTCAGCAGCCGGGCGGCGTCCTCTTTGCGGCCTTGGCCGGCCCGGACGGTGGCCAGGTCGGTGACGGCGCGCAGTTCCCAGACCAGCGCCTCCTGCGCCCGGGCCAGCTCAATCGCGGACTCGAAGAGGGCGGCGGCGGCGGTCGAATCTCCGGCGTCGCGGGCGATCTCGCCCTTGAACCGCGTGAGTTCGGCGACATTCCAGCACTCGCCGTGGTCACGCGCCTGCCGCAGGGCGGCTTCGAGGCAGTCGCGGGCGCGGCCAAGATCGCCGATCCGCCGATAACCGTTGGCCAGGAAGCCCAGGGCGTTGGTCGAGCCGACCTGCAGGCGGGCCTTGCGCTGTCGTGACAGCGCCGCCTGCAGACGGTCCAGACCCTTGTGGGCGTCGCCGAAGCGGATTTCGAACATGCCCTCCAGGGTGTCGAGGAACATCCGGGCCGGCGACCAGGGGAAGCGTTCCGCCTGCTCGGTCAGCCGGCGAAAATCCTCGCGGGCGGCGGGGGCGTCGTCGGACAGGCTGATGAGGTCGTTCAGGTGGACGGCCAGCGCATAGGTGAGCGTCAACGGGTGACCGAGGGACTCCGCCTCGCCGAGGCAGCGATCCCCGACGATCCGCGCCTGGTTGGGAAAGCCGAGAATCCACAGGAGGGAGGACTGGACCGCCTCGGCCAGGACCCGCTGTTCGAAATGATAGCGGCGGATGTCGCGGCCATCGGCGGGCGGCACATACTCGCTGAGCATCGCTTCGGTATGGCGGAGCGCCTGGCCGAATTCACCGCTGTAACGGTGCGCCAGACCCAGCATGCGGTGGGCGATCAGGCGATCATCGCCGATGGGGGATCGGGCGGCGGCCTCGGCGAACGCTTCGGCGACGGACAACGCCCCGGGATAGTCCCCGCCGTTGGTCGCGCAGGAGAACAGGGCCCAGAGCGCCTGGAGTTCATGTTCGGCGTCCCCCAGGGTTCGCGCGGCGTCGAGCGCCTCCCGCAGGGCGGCGATCGCCGTGGGGCCTGGGCCTTCTTCGTAGAGGATGGCCGAGCCGAGCGCGGCCCGCAGCGCCACGTCTCGCGTGCTCGGCTCCGGCGTTTCGCGCTTCAGCCCGAGGGCCAGTTCGGTCCGCCGGCGGCTCTCGTGATGCAGCGACAGCTGGGTCCACAGGGGCACGGCGGCGAGGGTCAGGGCGGCGGCGCGCTCAGCCTCGCCGGGGGCTGCGAAGGCCCAGTCGAGGGCCAGGTGCAGGTCGTCGATGTAGCGGGCCGCGGCCGGCGGGCCGGGGGCGCCGGCCGGCCTGACCTCGGCGGCGAGGGTCTCGAGCCGGGTCTTCACCAGGTCGGCGTGGCGGCGGCGCCAGAGATCGTCGTCGTCCTCTTCGGCCAGGCGCTCGGCCGCGAACAGCCGGGTCATCTCAAGGAGACGGTAGCGGGCTTCCAGGCCGCGCACGTCGGCGGCCAGCAGCGACTTGGCGGCGAGGCCGCCGATGCCCTGGGCCGGTCGCCGGTCGGCGCCGACGAGGCCTGTGGCGTCGGCCAGGGAGAAGGCTCCGGCGAACACCGACAGGCGGCGCAGCAGCGCCCGCTCGTCGTCGGTCAGCAGGTCGTAGCTCCAGGCAATCGCGTCCCGCAGGCTGCGCTGGTGGCGCGGGGCCGTTCGCGGGGCGCTGGCGTCGAGCAGGCCGAGGCGGGCGTGGAGCTGGGCGGCGATGTCCGAGAGGCCGAAGGCGTCGACCCGGCTGGCCGCCAGTTCGATGGCGAACGGCACGCCGTCGAGCCGGCGGCAGATGTCGGCGACCAGGCCGGCGTTGGCCTCATCGACAACGAAGCGGTCGAGGACAGCCCGGGCCCGCTGCTCGAACAGTTCGACGGCCGGAGAGGCCCGGATCTGCGCCACGTCCAGACCGGCGCCGCCGTCCGGCAGGCCGAGCGGTTCGACCCGCCGCAGTTTCTCGCCGCGAACCCCGAGGGGCTCGCGGCTGGTGGAGATGATCTGGATGCCCGTCGTCCCCGCGAGGAGGATTTCCACCGCCCTGGCGACGCTCTCCACCATGTGTTCGCAGTTGTCGAAGATGAGCAGCATGCGCCGGTCCGACAGGGCGGGCGCAATGGTCTCCAGGGTGGGGGTGGCGTGAGTCGACAGGCCGGCGGCGATCTCGAGCGTCATCGGCAGGGCCCTGGGGTCGGTGAGCGGGGCCAGATCGACCAGCGCCGAGCCGTCGCCGTACGAGCCGGCGAGCCGGCGCGCGACTTCCACCGCCACGGTGGTCTTGCCGATGCCGGCCGGGCCCGTGAGGGTGACCAGCCGTTCGCTCTGGAGGTCGGTTTCGAGCGCGGTCATCAAGCCGTCGCGGCCGACGATCCGCCGCTCGGGCGCCAGCCAGGCGCTCGCCGGCCGGGGCGCGTCGGGCAGGGCTTCGCCGAGCGCGGCCACCGGCGCCACGAAGCTGTAGCCGCGGCCGGGGACGGTCTTGATGAAGCGGCGGTCGCCGAGGCCGTCGCCGAGCGAGCGGCGGAGGGCAGAGACCTGGACGCGCAGGCTGACGTCGTCGACGAAGACGCCCGGCCAGGCCGCCGCGATCAAGGCTTCCTTGCTGAGCACCTCGCCGCGGCGGCGGGCCAGCAGGACGAGGATGTCGAGGGCGCGCGAGCCGAGGTCGACGGGGGTCCCGTTCTCGAGCAGCAGCTTTTGCAGGGGATAGAGGGCGAAAGCCCCGAAACCGAGGCCCTGGCCCATGAAAGCGGCTGATTGTTCCGACACCAGCGCCGTCCGTGCCCGTTATTGCCCGCCCGGCAGGATGACGACAGGCCGTTGGCAAGGCAACAGGCTAAGCCGCCCGCTCCTCCCCCCGCAGCACGTCCAGCTCCGCCGCCAAGTCCTCCAGCCGGTAGGGCTTGGCCAGCAGGCGCAGGCCTTCGTCGGCCGCCGTGATGGCCGCTTCGCTGTAGCCGGTGGTCAGCAGGATCGGCAGGTCGGGGCGCAGCGCAGCGATGCGGCGGGCGAGGCCTACGCCGTCCATTTCGCCGGGCATGACCATGTCGGAGAAGACCAGGTCGAAGGGCTCGTCGGCGTCGATCAGGTCCAGGGCGCTGCCGGCGGTGGGGGCGCGGCGGACGCGCCAGCCGAGTTCCTCGAACATCTGGCAGACGAAGGTGGCGACGCCCTCGTCGTCCTCGACGATCAGCACCCGGCCGCCGGCTCCGGCGACCAGCGGGCGGCTGCTGGCGGTGCGCTCGGGCAGCGGCTTGTCGGATCGGGGCAGGTAGAGGAAGACCTTGGTCCCGTGGCCGGGCTCGCTGTCGATGCGGATCTCGCCGCCCGAGGCGCGGATGAAGCCGTAGACCTGGCTGAGACCGAGGCCCGTGCCCTTGCCGACCTCCTTGGTGGTGAAGAAGGGCTCGAAGACGCGGGCCAGCACCTCCGGGCTCATGCCGACGCCGTTGTCGCAGACGCCGAGCTTGACGAAGTCGCCCTTGAGGCCGGGCTCGTCCATGCCCGGGTGGTTGCCGGCGACGATGTGGATGACGCCGCCGCCCGGCATGGAGTCGCGGGCGTTGACGGCCATGTTGAGGATGGCGACCTCCAGCTGGCTGGGGTCGATCTCGACCGGCCAGAGGTCGGGCGGGATCTGCATCTCCACCCCGATGTCCTCGCGCAGGGAGCGGTCGAGGAGGAGGCGCATGCCCTCGAGCCGTTCGGCGACGTCGACGACCTCCGGGTGCAGCGGCGAGCGGCGGGCGAAGGCCAGCAGCTGGCGGGTCAGGCTGGCGCCGCGGTCGAGCGCTTGGCGGATGCCCTCGCGCAGGCGCAGGCGGCGCTCCTCGTCGGTGGTGCGGTCGAGCAGGTCGAGGCCGCCCGAGGCGACCATCAGCATGTTGTTGAAGTCGTGGGCGACGCCGCCGGTCAGCTGGCCCATGGCCTCCATCTTCTGGCTCTGGCGCAGGGCTTCCTCGGCCTTCTCGCGCTCGGCGATCTGGAAGGCGAGGTCCTCGTTCCTGGACTGCAGCAGGCGGTTGGCGCGCAGGGCGGCGGCCTGGGCCGAGCCGAGGACGACGATCAGCAGGCTGGCCATGAGGACCAGCAGGGCGATGCCGCCGTGGCGGGCGACGACGGTCAGCAGAGGCTCGGGCGTGGTGCGCAGGTAGACCATGCCGATGGTCTGGCCATCCTGGACGATGGGGGCGGTGGCGGCGGTGCGGCCGTCCCAGCGCCGGCCGGCGCGGGCCTCCTGCCAGGTGGCGACGTAGGAGCCGGGGCGGCCGTAGCGGGCGATGCGCTGGCCGCCGGCGTCGAAGATGTTGGCGGCCTCGATGTCGGCGTTGGCGGCCATGGCGTCGACGTATTCGCGGGCCGCCGCCCGGTCCTCGAAGAAGACGGCGGCGCTGGCGGTGGCGGCCAGCACCTGCGCCTGGGCGTCGAGGTCGCGGCGCAGGCGGTCGCGGTAGATGTCCTCCGAATAGAGGCCGATGAGGATGCCGGCGACGAGCAGGGCGACGGCGCTGAGCAGGGTCAGGGCCTGTTTCCACTGGCGGGTGAGGGGAAGGCGAGCCTCCATCAGGCCCTCCGCCGGACGCTGAGGGCCAGGCTCATCAGTTTGGAGCTGATGGTCAGGCCGTTGTCGGCCGCCTGCTGGTCGTCGATGACGAAGCGGACGCGGGCGTCCTTGACGACGAAGTGGACGATGCCCCGGGCGCCGGGCTGGCGGGCCCCGTCGGTGACGGTCAGAACGGGGGCGCCGCGCACGGCCTTCAGGGAGTCGGCGACGGCCTGGGCGTTCTGCTGGCCGAGGTAGAGGACGTGGCAGTCGCGGCTGGCGGCGGCCAGGCGGCGGACGACGATGGCGTGCTCGCCCAGCCGCTGGCCCGAGGCGGCCTTGTCGAGCAGGCCGCCGAAGGGGTCGGGGCCGACGACGCAGATGACGAACGGGCTCTGGGGGGCGGCGAAGGCGCGGCCGGGCCAGTCGACGAAGGGCGGCAGCTTGGGCAGGTAGGCGGCCTTGACCGGGTATTCGAGCGACTGGCCGCCGGACTGGCCGGCCGCAGCGCCGGCCAGCAGCAGGGCGCCGGCCAGGGCGGCTGCCGCCCCGCTGGTCCATGCCGCCAAGGCGCGCGTCCGGTGGGACACTCAGTAGCTCCAGCGCAGGCCGATGTGGACGGTCCGGCCGACCTGGCGGCGGACCCCGGCGTTGTCGGACTCGAAGTGCTTGTCACCCAGCAGGTTGGCGCCGCCGAGCGACAGCTCAACCCGGTCGTTGAGCCGCCAGCCGAGGCGGGCGTCGGCCTCGACGTAGGCCGGGGTGGTGCGCAGGTCGTCGACGGCGCGCAGGGAGAGGTCGAAGTCGACGGCCTCGGTCAGGTCCAGCTGCGAGCGCAGGGTGGCCTGGAATTGCGGGTCGTCGCCCTGGGAGGCGATGCCGCTGATGTCACGGCTGCCGGGCTTCAATTCGAAGTCCTTTTCGATCGCGAACAGGCCGGCGCCGAGCCGCCACATCGGGGTGACGTCCCAGGTCCCCCAGACTTCCGCGCCCCAGGTCTTGCCCCGGGCCGTGTTGGACAGGCGGAGGGGGAAGGTGAAGCCAGGGCCGATGTCGGCGGTCCGCAGGTCATCGTAGTCATTGTAGAACAGTGACACCGACAGGGTGGTGTTGTCTGTCGGCTGGCCACGGTAGCCCAGTTCGTAGGCCCAGAGCTCCTCGCGCTCGAAACCGCCGCCCTCGAGGAAGCCGGGGAAGGTCAGGTTGCGGTCGATGCGCGAGGGGATGCGCACGGCGCGCGAAGCGGCGGCCCAGAGGAAGGCGGCGTCGTTGACGCGCCAGCCGAGGCGCAGGGAGGGCAGGGGCTCGATGTCGCGGAAGGTTCCGGTCTCGAGCTTGAGGCCGAGCGTCAGGGTCAGGTCCGGGCGCAGCCGCCATTGGTCCTGGACGAACAGGCTGGCCGCATAGAGGTCGCGTTGTTCGGGATCGAGGAAGGCGATCGAGCCGGGCGGACTGATCACCTCGTCGTCGATGAAGCGGTAGCCGGCGCCCCAGACGACGTTATGGGCCTCGAAGGCGGTGAAGGCGTGCTGCAGGGCGATGTCCCAGGTCTGGGTGTCGCTGTCGAGGCCGCTCAGATCGTGGCGGATGTTGCGGTCGTAGTAGGCCTGGAGCTCGAGGCTGTTGGTTTCGCCGATGGCGTGGGTCCAGCGGGTGAGCAGGTTGCCGCCGGTGAAGTCGCCGCCGACCGGGCCGCCCTCGATGCTGCGGCTGTACCAGTCGCCCTGGACGGTGAGGCTGTCGGCGCCGAGGCGCCAGTCGGTGCGGAAGCCGAGCTGGCCGCCTTCCAGTTCGTCGCCGGTCTCGGCGCCGCTCGGCAGGAAGCTGGAGCGGCGGGCGAGGCCGCTGGCGTAGAGACGGTATGCGCCGGCCTCGCCGATCAGGCCGCCGTGGCGGATGGAGGCATGGCCGTCGGCCTCTCCGAAGGCGGCGTCGACGGCCAGGCCCTGGCTGTCGAAGGCGCTCTTGGAGACCACGTTGATGACGCCGTTGACGGCGTTGGCGCCGTAGAGGGCGCCGCCGGGGCCGCTGATCACCTCGATGCGGTCGATCTCGCCGAGCGGCACGTCGTGCACGTCCCACTGCACGCCCGAATAGAGGGGGGTGTAGATGCTGCGGCCGTCGATCATCACCAAGAGCTTGTTGGCGGTTTCCTTGGAATTGAAGCCGCGGGCGGTGATGGCGTAGTTGGCGCTGTCGATCTGCTGGACCTGCAGGTTGGGGGCCAGGCGCAGGGCGTCGGGCAGGGTCTCGGCGGCCGAGCGGCGGATGTCGGCGCCGTCGATGACATAGACGGCGGCGGCGGCCTCGCCGACCGACTCCTCGCGCTTGGAGACCGAGGTGATCTTCAGGTCGGTCAGTTCCTCGAGGCTGAGGCGGTTGACGTCGGTTCCGTCGGGCGTGGCGACACCGTCGGCGGCCTGGACCGCGCCGGCCATGGCGCAGGCGGCGAGGACGATGAGGCCTGCAAGCCGAGCGCCTGGTTTGTTGATCACTGCCGCCCCCGACCGCCTGTTTTTCTTGGGGACCGGAGGCGCGCCGCGCAATTCCGGTCCAATCGACGACAACGCGATCAGCCGTCCAAGGTTCCCGGCGGAGCAGGGCGATTTCGCAGGCCGGGCGAGGTTGCTTCACCGGCCGGCGAAAACGCGTTAACCCTTGGGGATCACGCCGGCCGCGCCGGATGCGAGAAGGGGGCTTTGCCATGTTCGCCGCGTTTCCGCTGCTGGCCATTCCGGTGGTCGTCTACAACCTGATCGTCCTGACCCTGCCGGGCGGGTTCGGATCGCAGGACGCCCAGCTTCAACTGGGCGGGCCGCTGTTCACCATCACCATGACGTCGGGCTCGCCCTGGGCGGTCAGCCTGTCGGACCTGCTCTTGGCCGGCAGTCTGGTGGTGCTGTTCATCGAACTGCTGAAATCGACGACCAGCCGGCGCATCGCCATCATCAACCACTCGCTGTCGATGCTGCTGTTCATCATCTGCCTGGTGGAGTTTTTGCTGGCCCCGGGGTTCGCGACCTCCACCTTCTTCCTGATGACGGTGATGGTGCTGCTCGACGTGCTGGCCGGCTTCATCGTCACCATCGTCGCCGCCCGTCGCGATATCGACTTCGGCGGTGGCGGCGACGGGGGCTGACCTGCCTGCCTAGGTCAGGATCGTGAAGATCAGGGCGACGACGGCGACGTCCATGGCTTTGATCAGGATGCTGGTCACTTTGGGCTCCGCGGGTAGGGTTAGCAGCGGGTTAAGCAAGACCGGCGCCAGTTGGAGTGTCCCGGGTTGGCTCTGTTCTTCGATGGCGAATGGTACGAGGCGCGATTGGCCGAGCGCGGGCTGCCGCGCGCCGTTCTGGCGGCGGTTTCCGGCATGAGCGAGGCCGAGCTGGCGCTGGTTTTCAAGGATCAGCGGGAGTTGTCGGCGGCCGAGGTGGCGGCGTTCGCCGAGCTGCTCGGGGTGTCGGCGGCGGAGGCGGCGGCGGGCGCGGGGGTGTCGACGCCCGTGCCCGGAACCGACCCCCTGGCAAGGATTGCCGAGCTGGAACGGCGCGTGGCGGCGCTGGAGGCGAAGCTCTGCAAGTGACGCGCCGCGGTTCCGCTCTCCCCATGAAGGGGAGGGAGGACGGAGCCCTTCGCCGAGGTGTCTAGATCGCCGTCTTCTTGATCAGGCCCTTCGGCGGCCGGCGGTCGGCCGGGCCGGAGTATTCGGCTTCCAGATAGGCCGAGCGCGCCGTCTCGACCGTGCCCGGCGCTTTCAGGCCGCGCTTGACGCCCGGCTGTCCCAGAAGTTGCGCCGCGAACGCCGCCTGGCCATCCAGCGGCGGGGGCGAGGTGTGTTCGTTGGCGTGCGCGTGGACGTTGGAGACGGGGACGGGCAGGTTGGAGGTCGCCTCGGCCGCCGGGGCTTCGGGCGTGTCGCGGTCCTCGCGCCGGCGCTCGTATTGGCGACGGTCACCGTAGGGCCTGGTCGGGTCGAGCCGTTCGGTCATGGCCCCCACAATGGGGCCGGATCGGTTAAGACTTCGACGCCAGCTTGTCGATCTGGGCCCGCATGGCCTCGACCTGCTTCTTCAGTTCGGTGAGGCTGTCGTCGTCGCTGCCCCCTTGAGCAGAGGAGGCCGTGGCGGGCGCAGCGCCGGCCGCCGGCTCCTCGCCGCGGCCGTAGGCGAAGGGCGAGAACATCTTCATGGCCCGTTCGAACAGGGCCATGTTCTGGCGCACCTGGTCCTCGAAGCCGGCCATGCCGGTGGCCTGGCCGAAGGGGCCGCCGAACTGGGCGCGCATGCGCTCCTGCTGCTGGGCGAAGGTCTGCAGGCTCATTTCCAGGTAGCTGGGCAGGAAGGCCTGCATCTGGTTGCCGTAGAAGCCGATCAGCTGGCGCAGGAACTGGATGGGCAGCAGGTTCTTGCCGTCGCCACGGTTCTCTTCGTCGAAGATGATCTGGGTCAGGACCGAGCGGGTGATGTCCTCGCCCGACTTGGCGTCGAAGACCACGAAGTCGATGCCCTCGCGGGTCATGTCGGCCAGATGTTCGAGCGTGACGTAGGAGCTGGAGGCGGTGTTGTAGAGACGCCGGTTGGCGTACTTCTTGATCACCACCTTGTCGCCGGCCTCCCTGGCGGCGTCGGATTTTTCGGACATTTCGTTCCCGTATCTGTGCGGTTCAGGCCGCATATCTTGCGCTGCACTATCGCGTAGGCGAAGGCTTTGCGCCACCCTTGCTCGCATTTGCGAAAAAGCCAACCAAATGCCCGTGACCGGATGACTCCCGGTCGGCGTTTTGACATGGTGCCCTTGCCCAAAAATGCGGCGGCGCAACATGCGACCGCCAAAACCTAGTTTGGGCCCATCCAGGCGGCGGAACCGCAGACACTTCCGCCTGACGGGCCCATGCGCTGATCCGGAGCCTCGCCATGACCGACATCGTCATCGTTTCCGCCGCCCGCACGCCCGTCGGTTCGTTCAACGGGGCGCTGTCCAGCCTGCCGGCCCATGAGCTGGGGCGGATCGCCATCCAGGCGGCGGTGGAACGGGCAGGGATCTCGGCGGCCGACGTCGACGAGGTGATCATGGGCCAGGTGCTGCAGGCCGGGGCCGGGCAGGGACCGGCGCGGCAGGCGGCGGTGAACGCCGGCATCCCGGTGGAAAGCCCGGCCTGGAGCGTCAACCAGCTGTGCGGTTCGGGGCTTCGCGCCGTGGCGCTGGCCGCACAGCAGATCTCGTCGGGCGACGCCAGCATCGTCGTCGCCGGCGGCCAGGAAAGCATGAGCCAGAGCCCGCACGCGGCGCAGCTGCGCAACGGCACCAAGATGGGCGACCTCGGCATGGTCGACACCATGGTCAAGGACGGGCTGATCGACGCCTTCCACGGCTATCACATGGGCCAGACGGCCGAGAACATCGCCGCCCGCTGGCAGATCACCCGCGCCGACCAGGACAATTTCGCGGTGACCAGCCAGAACCGCGCCGAGGCCGCCCAGAAGGCCGGCCGCTTCGACGCCGAGATCGCGCCGGTGACCATCAAGGGCCGCAAGGGCGACACCATCGTCGACAAGGACGAATACATCCGCCACGGCGCCACCCTGGAAAGCGTCTCGGGCCTCAAGCCCGCCTTCAACAAGGAAGGCTCGGTGACCGCCGCCAACGCCTCGGGGCTCAACGACGGGGCCGCCGCCCTGGTGCTGATGAGCGCCGATGAGGCGAAGAAACGGGGCCTCAAGCCGCTGGCCCGCATCGCCAGCTGGGCCCACGCCGGCGTCGAGCCGGAGATCATGGGCACCGGGCCGATCCCGGCCATGCGCAAGGCGCTGGAGAAGGCCGGCTGGAAGGTTTCCGACCTCGACCTCGTGGAAAGCAACGAGGCTTTCGCCGCCCAGTCGCTGAGCGTCGTGCGCGAGCTGGGCCTCGACCCGGCCAAGACCAACGTCAACGGCGGCGCTATCGCCATCGGCCACCCGATCGGCGCGTCCGGCGCCCGCATCCTGACCACCTTGCTGCACGAGATGCAGCGGTCGGGCGCCAAGAAGGGGGCGGCGACCCTCTGCGTCGGCGGCGGCATGGGCGTGGCCATGTGCCTGGAAGCGGTTTGAGCTGACATTTCTGCGTAACCGTGGTCGCGGGCGGTGGCCTTTCGGCCGCCGCCGCCCTTAAGGTGCTTTCGCGGGGAACTGAGGAAGCACGAGGGAAGAACATGAGCAGGGTTGCATTCGTCACCGGCGGCACACGCGGCATCGGCCGGGCCATCGTCGAACGGCTGGTCGCCGACGGCATGAAGGTGGCGGCCGGCTACAGCGGTAACGAGGAGGCGGCCAAGGCCTGCGCCGACGAACTGGGCGTCATGGTGGTCAAGGGCAACGTCGGCAGCTTTGACGACTGCAAGAAGGCCGCCGACGCGGTGGCGGCCGAGCTGGGCCCCATCGACGTGCTGATCAACAACGCCGGCATCACCCGTGACGGCTTCTTTCACAAGATGACCTACGAGCAGTGGTCGGAGGTGATCCGGGTCAATATGGACTCGGCCTTCAACATGACCCGTCAGGTGATCGACGGCATGCGAAACCAGGGCTGGGGCCGGGTGGTCAACATCTCGTCGATCAACGGCCAGAAGGGCCAGGTCGGCCAGACCAACTACAGCGCCGCCAAGGCCGGGCTGATCGGCTTCACCAAGGCGCTGGCGCTCGAGAACGCCAAGAAGGGCATCACCGTCAATGTCATCTGCCCGGGCTACATCGACACCGAGATGGTCTCGGCGGTGCCGCAGAACGTGCTCGACGGCATCATCGCCGGCATCCCGGTCGGGCGCCTCGGCAAGGGCGAGGAGATCGCCGACATGGTCTCCTACCTGGCCGGCGAACGGGCCGGCTTCGTGACCGGAGCGACGTTCACGCTGAACGGCGGGCAGTATCTGGCGGCGTAGGCTTTCAGTGACCCTTCTCCCGCTCGCCGGGAGAAGGTGGCGGCCGAAGGCCGACGGATGAGGGCAACGCCGGCTCCTCCGATTGCGCTCGTTCTGGCGCCGTTCGGCGCTGTCGCTACTCTTCGCTTTCCGCTCCGCCCTCATCCGACCCCCTTCGGGGGCCACCTTCTCCCGACAAGCGGGAGAAGGGACTGTGATGCGGCGGCCACACCCCGCTATGCCTTGATCCCGGCCCAGTCCCAGTCCAAGATTCGCCCCAGTCGGAGTGCAGACACCGGTGCATGGCCGTAAGAGGTGCGAGATATCCAGCCGCCGCATTGGCGCTGGCGGCGGTGATCGCCGGTGTGTCCGCGCCCGCGGTGTACGCACAGCCCAAGGGCCAATCGCCCCTGGGGTCGCTGGGCGACATGCTGTTCCCCGGCAAGCCCGAGAACCGCCCGGCCCCGCCGCCGGTGGCCCGCTACGTCTCCGAATCCGGCCAGGCCTTCACCCTCGACCGCTCGACCGCCAAGCCGATGCTGCGCTTCGAGGGCAGCAACGAGATCTGGGTGCTGGAGCCGCACACCGGGGCGCGGGGCGACACCCTCTACAAGAACGACGCCGGCCGCGTGGTGCTGCGCGACACCAAGGTCGGCGGGCTGATCCTGTTCACCCCGGAACGCCGCGAGGGCGCCGCCGCCGCCCTGTCGGGCGAGACGCGGCCGATTCGGCTCAGTCCTGTCGATCCCAAGGCGCTGATCCGCCGGCTGGTCGGGGCCAGCGCCGTGGTCAGCAAGGCCGCCCGCCGCCAGATACCCTTTCAGGCCGAGGCGACGCCGGCCTCCTCGGCGCTGATCGCCGACGCCGCCCTGGTGGCGGCCGACGGCCTGGTGCGGATGTCGCGGACGCCGGAAGGCCAGGTCCAGCTGCGCCGGGTCAACCTGGTGTTCCTGACCGAAGGGCCCCGCCCGGGGGTCATCCTGCGTCAGGGGGTGCTGATCGTGGTGGTGACGCCGCGCCTGGGAATCAGTGGCCGGCCGTCCTCGGAACGGATCGCTTTCGCCGCCGCGCGGTAGTCGCCGGGTCCTGCTCTGCGTAAAAGTGTCCCATGGGTAACAGTTCGACCCAAATTCGGTATTCGTTCCACAATACGGGTCACCGGCCGCTTGGTGGCTGACCAGATCGGGGACACCTTGCGCCTCGTCCTTCGGGGGGAGGGCAAGGCCCTGGTCAGGCGCCGCGAGCTCGGCAGTTCGTCGCTTGACCAGGGCGACCCCCCGCGCATTCCCCGTATCGTCTTGAAATCTCAGGCCGCCCCGGCCTCAGGCCGCGTTGGCCTGGGCCTCCAGCACGAGGCCCGTCTGGGCCACGGCCTGGACCAGCTGGCCGAGCCGCTGGACGATCATGTAGGCCCCGGCCAGCAAGGCTGGCTCCTGCATCCGTTCGACCGTGCAGAGGTAGCCGGTCCCGGCCTTGGCCACCCAGCCGCGCTCGAGGAAGTCGACCAGGCGGCGGCGGACCACCTCGTAGGGCAGGTTCAGGCGCTCGGCGATCTCGCGCGGCCGGGCCGGGCGGCGCAGGCCGTCCGGCGGCGGCGTGTCGGCCCCGGCGTAGCGCTGGGCGAGCTCGGGGTCGTAGGTGATCCGCTCGGCGTTGGCCGACATGGCGCCGACGAAGACCAGGGCGTTGAACATCGTTTCGTGCGGCTCGACCCCGGCTTCCAGGGTGCGCAGGAAGTAGTTGTGGATCAGCCGGTGGGCGGCCAGCTGGGCCTGGGCCTGATCGGCGGCCGGGGCCGGCAGCACGCCGCCGTAGAAGGTGGCCGGGTTGACGCCGAGGGCCGCCAGGTTGCCGAGCAGCAGGGAGAAGCCGTCACAGACGCGGGAGGCCTCGGCGCGGGCCTGGGCCTCGGCGACCGGGGCGGCGATCGGGCGGCCGTCGGCGGCGGCGACGCAGAGGCCGGCCTCTTCCAGTTCGCGGACCTTGCGGCGGACGGTCTCGAACGGCAGGTTCAGCGAGCGGGCCAGGGCGCGGATGGAGATGCCGCGGCCGGGGTCGGCCGAGGCCTGGACCAGGGCCAGGAAGGTCACGGCGCGGATGAAGTCGCCGTCGTGGCGACCGGTCAGCAGGCCCATCTCGTCGAGCAGATAGTCCGACGCGCAGCGGAAGATCAGCCTTTGCAGGCCTTTGCGGGTTTCGGGATCGGACCCCCAGTCGGACATGAAACGCTGCGCCTCTTTACTGTACGCGACCCGTTTCGAGGATTTCTCGGCTTTGCACTATCGGGCGTTCTGACGCTGTGACAACTCGCCATAGGGGTCAGGGATGGGGCTCCCAGCCGGGTACGGCCATCTCGAAGCCGGAGAAGTCGAACCCCGGGGCGACGGTGCAGCCGACGAAGCTCCAGTCGCCGGTCGGGGCGGCGCTCTGCCAGACGCCGGAGGGGACGATGGCCTGGGGTTTCTCGCCTTTCGAAAGGTCGGTCCCCAGCATGACGGTGACGGCCGGCTCGCCGTCGCGGGCCAGTTTCAGGGCCAGCGGGGCGCCGTCGTAGAAGTGCCAGACCTCGACGGCGTCGACCCGGTGCCAGGCGCTCTCCTCGCCGGCCTGCAACAGGAAGAAGATGGCGGTCGACTTCGCGCGGCCGTCGGGACCGGGCTCGTCGCGGAAGGTTTCCTTGAACCAGCCGCCCTCGGGGTGAGGGGTCAGTTCCAGCAGACTGATGATTTCAGTCGAGGTGATTTGGGGGGCGGTGGTCACCCCTTGAACGCGTCCTTGGCGGCGCGGACCGCGCCGAAAGCCTCCGCCGGGTCGGCGATGTCGGGGCGTAGCAGCGGGGCGCGCAGGAAGGGGTTGGTGGCGTTCTCCAGGGCGATGGTGGTCGGCACGGTCGGCTCGTTGCGCTGGCGGGCGGCAAAGATGTCGTCGGCGCGGGCCTTTAAGGGCGCGCTGTCGTCGACCGACAGGGCGAAGCGGGCGTTGGAGGCGGTGTATTCGTGGGCGCAGTAGACGGTGGTGTCGCCCGGCAGGTCGGCGATGCGCTGCAGGCTGGCCCACATCTGCTGGGCGTCGCCTTCGAACAGGCGGCCGCAGCCGAGGGCGAACAGGGTGTCGCCGACGAAGGCGATCTGGTCCTTCTCATCGAAGAAGGTGACGTGGCCGAGCGTGTGGCCGCCGGTGTCGATGACCTCGAAGCGGGTCTCACCCAGCATGACATGGTCGCCGTGGGCGATGACGCGGTCCGGCGCGGCGATGCGCGAGACCTCGGCCGGGCCGACGACGGTGCAGCCGGTCGCGGCCTTGAGGGCCTCGTTGCCGCCGGCGTGGTCGGGGTGCCAGTGGGTGTTGAGGATCACGTCGAGGCTCCAGCCGGCCTTGGCCAGTTCGGCTTTGATGGCCTCGGCGTCGGGCGTGTCGATGCAGGCGACCTTGCCGCTGGCGTCGTCGCGGACGAGGAAGCCGTAGTTGTCGGACAGGCAGGGGAACTGCCGGACGGTCAGGGTCATGCCTTGGCCTCAAAATGCGATTCAAAGCGGGGACGGGTGACGCCGCCGCGTCACGCACCTTACATTGCCCGATAGCTGAAGCGGGAGACGCAATGCGTCGCGACGTGCTGGAACTTCGCGCCTTCTACGCCTCGCCGAGGGGCGGGGCGGCGCGTGAGATGCTCGGCCGCAAGGTGGTCGAGGCCTGGGGCGACGCCGCCGGGCTCGATGTGCTGGGGCTGGGCTATGCGACGCCCTACCTCGATCCGCTGCGGCCCAAGGCCCGGCGGGTGATCGCCGCCATGCCGGCGCAGCAGGGGGTGGAGGTCTGGCCGGGCGGGCGCGGCAACCTGACCGTACTGGCCGACGAGTTCGCCTTGCCGCTGGCCAACGCCCTGTTCGACCGGATCCTGTGCGTCCATGCGCTGGAGGAGAGCGAGAGCGCCTCGGCCCTGCTCAGCGAGGTCTGCCGGGTGCTGGCCCCGTCGGGGCGGGTGATCGTGGCGGCGGCGGCGCGCAACGGGCTGTGGTCTAACGCCGAGGGCACGCCGTTCGGGCACGGGCGGCCGTTCACACGCGGCCAGCTCGAGGACCTGTTGCGTGAGGCCGGGCTGGAGCCGACCGGCTATACGCGGGCCCTCTATGCGCCGCCGTTCGCGTGGGCCGCGGGCTGGGCCGACGGTTTCGAGCAGGTCGGGGCGCGGCTGTGGCCGGCGTTCGCCGGGGTGATCCTGATGGAGGCGGTCAAACAGACCTTCGCGGTCAAGCCGCGTGGCTCGCGGGCGCGAATTCGCAGCCGCGCGCCCGGAATTTTGGCGCCGGTCCCCGCCGGACGCGTTTCAGAGGCCAAGCCCTTTGACGGCAAGACCCCGCGCGCCTAGTTCTTGAGGCGTCGCAAAGGACCGCCTGCCATGAAGATGATCATCGCCGTCATCAAGCCCAGCCGCCTCGACGCGGTGCTGGACGCCGTCACCGAGGCCGGCGCCTCGGGCCTGACGGTCACCGAGGTGCGCGGCTATGGCCGGCAGAAGGGCAAGACCGAGGTCTATCGCGGGGCCGAGTACGAGGTGAAGCTGCTGCCCAAGGTGAAGCTGGAGATCGCCGTGCCGGCCGACATCGTCGAGACGGTGATCGAGGCCATCGTCCGCTCGGCCAACTCGAGCAAGATCGGCGACGGCAAGGTCTTCGTGCTCGACCTCGAACAGGCCCTGCGCATCCGCACCGGCGAGAAGGACGCGGCGGCGATCACGGGCTAGGCTGGCGGCGCAGGGGAGCGCGCATGGCCGGCTGGACGTTGGGGATCATCGGGGGCTCGGGCCTCTACGACCTGCCGGGACTCGCGGATCGGCGGACCCATGAGGTGGAAACGCCGTTCGGCCCGCCCTCGGGACCCATCGTCACCGGCCGCCTCGGCCCCGTGTCCCTCGCCTTCCTGCCGCGTCATGGGCCGGGTCACCGGATCTCGCCGACCGGGCTCAACGCGCGCGGCAACATCCATGCCTTGAAGCACCTGGGCTGCACCGACCTGTTGGCGATCTCGGCCGTCGGCTCGCTGGCCGAGGATTTGAGCCCCGGAACTTTTGTTACGGTGGGCCAGTACATCGACCGGACCTTCGCGCGGGAGAGCAGCTTCTTCGGCGAGGGGCTGGTGGCGCATGTGTCGATGGCCGAGCCGGTCTGTCCGCGGCTGTCGCGCCTTGCCGCCGAAGCGGGACGGGCGGCCGGCGCGGCGGTCGTCGAGGACGTCACCTACCTGGCCATGGAGGGCCCGCAGTTCTCGACCCGGGCCGAGAGCCGGCTTTACCGCAGCTGGGGCGCGCAGGTGATCGGCATGACCGGCATGCCGGAAGCCAAGCTGGCCCGCGAGGCGGAGCTGCCCTACGCCTGCGTCGGCATGGTCACCGACTATGACGCCTGGCGCGAGGACGCGGCCGGGGTCGAGGTGACCGACGTGCTGGCGGTGCTGGGCGCCAATGCGGCGCGGGCCCGGGACCTGGTGGCGGCCCTGGCCGGGGCCTTGCCGGCGACGCGGGAAGTCTCTCCGATCGACAGCAATCTCGACCAGGCCATCATCACCGCGCCCTCGGCCCGCGATCCGGCCATGATCGCGAGGCTGGACGTCATCGCCGGTCGCGCGCTACGCAAGGACAAGTAACGGCACCGGCGGGGGCAGCCATGACCGAACCATCCTGGGTCAGGACCACCGAGAGCAAGCGGCTCGACGCCTTCGTCGACGCCGCTTTCGCGTTTGCCGTCACCCTGCTGCTGATCGCCGGGGCCGAGCCGATCGTCTCGATCGGCGGCCTGCAGACGGCGCTGCTGAACATCCCGACCAGCGCCTGCTGCTTCGCCCTGGTGGCCGTCTTCTGGCAGGCGCACCGCAGCTACGGGCGGTTGGCGCCGACCCGCGACGCCTTTTCCACCCTGCTCAGTCTGGCGGTGGTGTTCTCGGTGCTGGTCTATGTCTTTCCGCTGCGCATGCTGGTCAGTTCGGGTTTCCACTACGCCAGCCAGGGCGTGCTGCCGGGCTCGGCGCTGATCAACAGCTTCGACGATCTGAAGCTGCTCTACGTCGTCTACGGCTTCGGCTTCGCCTTCCTGTCGCTGCTGTTCGTGCTGCTGTTCCACCATACGGCCAAGGTCGGCGAGCGGCTGGGGGCGACGCCGGAAGGGCGGGAGGGCGCCGCCGACTCGGCCGTGATCTGGCTGTTCTGCATGATTGCGGGGCTGGTCTCGGTGGTGGTGGCGGTGCTCGGGCCGCTGCGGCAAGCCCCGTTCCTGCCGGGCTTCTGTTACTGGATCATCCCGCTGGCCATCTGGCTCCGCTACGCCCTGATCAAGCGGGCGAAAAAGAAGGCCGCTCTGCAAGTCGCTTGACGTAGAGAACTTTGCAATACAAAGTAATGGTGTTCTCTCAACGGAGGCCGCCATGCGCCGCTCGCTCCTCGCCCTGTCTCTCGCCGCCCTCATGGGCCTGTCGGCCGCGCCGGCCTTTGCCCAGTTCGGCGATCCCGCGCCGCTGATCGCCGCCCAGAAGACGGCCATGGCCCCGCTGTCGATGATGGACGGAGTCTGGCGCGGGCCGGCCTGGACCATTCTGCAGAGCGGCGAGAAGCATGAGGTCACCCAGACCGAGCGGATCGGTCCGCTGCTCGACGGGGCGGTGAAGCTGCTGGAAGGGCGGGCCTACAACGCCGACGGCTCGACCGGTTTCAACGCCCTGGGGACGATTTCCTTCGATCCGGGCAAGAAGACCTACACCCTGCATTCCTACGCCCAGGGCCGGTCGGGCGACTTCCCGCTGGTCCCGACGGCCGACGGCTATGTCTGGACCATCCCGGCCGGGCCGAACGCCATCATCCGCTACACGGCCGTCATCAAGGACGGCAAATGGCGGGAGATCGGCGAGTACGTCATGGAGGGTCAGCCGGCGCGCCAGTTCTTCGAGATGAACCTGACGCGGGTCGGTGACAGCCAGTGGCCGGGCGAGGGGGCGATCCCGCCGAAGTAGCTATTCCTCCCCCTTGCTGCCCGCCGCCCTGTGGAACAGCTGCAGGGTGCGCAGGCGGGCGAGGTGGGCGCTGTCGGGGTGGTAGTCGGCGCGGCGGTCCGAGAAGAAGCCGTGGCCGGCGTCGTAGAGGTAGATCGGCAGGTCCGGATGAAGGCTACGGATATCCTCGATGCGCTCGGGCGGGATGGAGGCGTCGGTCTTGCCGAAGTGCAGGATGGTCGGGCAGCGCGGCGTCTCCTCCTTCAGTTCGCCGATGCGGCGGCCGTAGAAGGACGAGGCGGCGGTGACCCCCTCGCAGCGGCAGGCGGCCAGCCAGGTGGCCGCCCCGCCCCAGCAGTAGCCGGCGACGAACACCGGCCCCCGCGCCTTCAGCACGTCGACGGCGGCCTGGCAGTCGCCGGCCACCTGGTCCCAGGGCGTGGTGGTGGAATACTGGACGCCCTTCTGGATGGCCTCCTGGTCGTAGCTGGCCTCGAAGCCGGGTTCGAGGCGGTCGTAGAAGCCGGGCGCGATGACCTCGTAGCCATCGGCGGCGAAACCGTCGGCCAGTTCGCGGATGTGGTCGGTGACCCCGAAGATCTCCTGGATCAGCAACAGGCCGCCGCGCCGGGCGTCCTGGTGCGGGGCGTGGTAGGCCGACAGGGAAAAGCCGTCGTGCCTGCTGGTCAGCTTGATGGTCTCGCCCATCAGGCTGCTCCGTTGGCCTCGAACAGGTCCAGGGTCCGTTTGCGGGCCAGCCGGGCGTCCTCGAGGTTGGAGTCGGGGCGGCCGTCGTTGTTGAAGCCGTGGCCGCTGGCCTCGTAGATGTAGACCGGCACCTCGGGGTGGGCGGCGGTGACCTTGGCCTTCACGTCGTCGGCGGGGATGTGGCCGTCCTGGCGGCCCAGATGGACGATGACCGGGCAACTTAGCGGCAGGCCGGCCATGCCGGCGACCTGGCCGCCGTAGTAGCTGGAGCCGGCGGCGAGGCCCTTCAGGCGGCTGGCGGCCAGCCAGACCATGGTGCCGCCGTAGCAGTAGCCGACGATGAAGACCGGGCCTTTGTCCTTGAGGGCGTCGACGCAGGCCTGGATGTCGCTCATGGCGTTGTCGGGGCCGTTGCCGGTGGCCAGTTTCACGCCGGCCTGCAGGCCGTCGGGGTCATGTTCGGCGGTGAAGCCCTTCTGGCCGCGGTCGAACATCGAGGGGGCGATGGTCTCGAAGCCGAGGGCCGACCAGCGGGCGACGTCGGCCTGGACATACTGGTCGAGGCCGAAGATCTCCTGGATGACGACGACCCCGCCGCGTCGGCGCCCCTGCGGCTCCGCGTGCAGGGCCTCGAACAGGAAGCCGTCGTGCGGGCTGGTCAGGGTGATGCGGTCGGTCATGAGGGTTCTCGCTGTGCTTCGGCCCAGCTTGCCACGGCTGCCGTTCGGGAAAGAAGCCTAGATCTTGCCGACCCGGCACTGTTTGGCCCTGTGCATCCGGGCCGCTTCCTCGAAGGCGCGGTCGGAGAGGTCGGGGATGGCCTTCAGCAGGGTGGCGTCGACCTGGGCGGCGCCGAGGCGGGCGTTGTCGCGGGTCAGGAAGACCAGGACGAAGGTGTCGGCGCCGGCCAGGCCGGTGACGAAGGCGGTGCGTTCCTGGACCTGCTTGTAGGCTTCGGCCTGGTTGTCGGAGCGCTGGTGCTCGACGCCGAGGCTGGCGCGGTGCGGGGTCTCCTTGCCGGTCATGTAGATGTAGTCGCCGCCCTTGACCTGGACGCCGTTCGAGCCCCAGGCGACGTAGGTCCAGTCCTTGTCGGGATCGGCGCTGGCCGGCAGCGGCGGGCCGACGAACTGGTCGCCGACAGGCCACCAGGGATGTTTCGCTCCGGCCTTGCTGAAGGCCGTCGGCGGGCTGTCGCCGACCCATTCCCAGCGCAGGTGCACCCGATACTCGGCGGTCTGGCCGGCCGGGTCGGCCAGGTCGAAGGCGTGCGGCGGCTCGGCGATCAGACTGTCCTTGCCGACCGGTACGATCAGGGTGGCGCGGGCGCTGTCAGGACGGAAGGTCTTGCCGTCGCCGAAGATCACCGCCTCCAGCCGGCCGCCGGGCAGCTCGAGTTTGACGTCGCACTGGACGAAGGTCTCGGCCGCCTGCGCGGGCGCGGCGACAGCCGCCACCGCGGCGACGGCGATCAGGAAACGGTGCATGCGATACCCCTCCGACAACGCCGGCATAGTGCGGCGGCGGCGGGCGTTTGGCTAGCCGACCGCCGCCTTGTAGCCGGCCAGGATCTCGTCGCAGGCCCTGGTCCAGCCGCTGATGAAGGCGGCGTCGCCGGTGGCGGTGATCTCCAGGGCGGTGGCGTAGTTCTGGACCTGCGGCTTGGCCGCCTCCAGGCCTTCGCCGAAGGTCTTGCCCTGGTCTTCGCTGATGCGCTTGGCGGCCGGCATCATGAACTCGGCGGCCCGGGTCATGGCGGCTTCGTAGCCGGCCCCGTCGCCGGCCGCCGACAGCCGGCGGGAATTGTAGATGTGGAAGCCGGCGCAGGTTTCCAGCGGTTCGTACCAAGGCTTGCCACGGTGGGCTTCAAGCGCCCCCGCGGCGGTCGCCGGCACCAGCTTGTCGGCGGCGAGGGCCGGGCCGGCGAGCGCGGCGGCGAGGACGAGGACGGGCAGCAGCAGGCGCATGGGCGTAACTCCGGTCTGATGGGCAGACTAGACCGGCGGCGTCCGGCGGCCAGCCCTAAACAGGGGGGACGATGGCGCTCATCAGCGGACCGATCTCCTCGTGCAGGACGAGGTCGGCGTAGCCGTCCTGTTCGGTCGGCTCGCGGTTGACGATGACCAGCCGGGCGCCGTTGCGCTTGGCCAGCAGGGGAAAGCCGGCGGCCGGGTAAACGACCAGGGAGGAGCCCAGCACCAGGAAGAGGTCGCAGGCGTGAGTCTCCTCCTCGGCCCGGGACATGGGGCCAAGCGGCATCGACTGGCCGAAGGAGATGGTCGCCGTCTTGACGATGCCGCCGCAGGACCGGCAGGCGGGGATCTCGCCGCGCTCGACGAAGGCGGGTTTCAGGTGATGCAGCTCGTGGCGCAGGCCGCAGTCGAGACAGGTGGCGTAAGAGGCGTTCCCGTGCAGCTCTATGACCCGGTCGTCGGGGATGCCGCTGTCCTGGTGCAGGTTGTCGACGTTCTGGGTGATGACGCTGGTCACCTTGCCGGTGGCCACCAGCCGGGCGACGGCGTCGTGGCCGGCGTTGGGGCTGCGGCCGGTCCAGCCGGCCGTACCGTTGAAGGCGCGGGTCCAGGCCTCGCGGCGGCGTTCCTCGCTGGCCACGAAGTCCTGGAAGTAGATGGGCTTCATCTTCGACCAGACGCCGCCGGGGCTACGGAAGTCGGGGATGCCGGACTCGGTGGAGATTCCGGCCCCGGTGAAGACGACCACGCGGGTTGCGGTGTCGATGAACTGGGCGAGGCGGTCGGCGGGGGTCATGCCCCCTAACCTAGTGCGTCAGATCAAACGTTGAAGCGGAAGTGCATCACGTCGCCGTCCTTGACGATGTACTCCTTGCCTTCGGAGCGCATCTTGCCGGCTTCCTTGGCGCCGGCTTCGCCGTTCAGACGCACGAAGTCGTCGTAGGCGATGGTCTCGGCGCGGATGAAGCCCTTTTCGAAGTCGGTGTGGATGACGCCGGCCGCCTGGGGGGCGGTGTCGCCAACGTGGATGGTCCAGGCGCGGGCTTCCTTGGGGCCGACCGTGAAGTAGGTCTGCAGGCCGAGCAGCTTGTAGGCCTCGTGGATCAGGCGGTTGAGGCCGGGCTCTTCGAGGCCCAGGGCGGCGAGGAATTCCTCGCGCTCGCCGGCGTCCAGCATGGCCACCTCGCTCTCGATCTGGGCCGAGATGACGACGCTGTTGGCCCCGTCCTTGGCGGCCCGTTCGGCGACCAGGTCCGAGAATTTGTTGCCCTTGTCGGCGCTGGCTTCATCGACGTTGCTGACGTAGAGGGCGGGCAGGGAGGTGAGCAGCTGGAGCATGTGCCAGGCCTTGTCGTCCTCCTTGGAGATGTCGGCCGTGCGGGCCGGGCGGCCGGCGTTCAGCTGGGTCAGGGCCAGGTTGCAGAGGCGCAGGGTGTTGGCGGCTTCCTTGTCCTGGCGGGCGCGCTTTTCGAGGTTGGGGACGCGCTTTTCCAGGCTCTCGAGGTCGGCGAGCATCAACTCGGTCTCGATGATGTCGAGGTCGGAGAGCGGATCGATGCGGCCCTCGACGTGGGTGATGTCGTCGTCCTCGAAGCAGCGGGCGACGAAGGCCACGGCGTCGCAGTCGCGGATGTTGGCCAGGAACTGGTTGCCCAGGCCCTCGCCCTTCGACGCGCCGCGCACCAGGCCGGCGATGTCGACGAAGTTGATGCGGCTGGGGATGATCTCCTTGGAGCCGGCGATGGCGGCCAGCTTGTCGAGGCGGAACTCCGGCACCGCCACGTCGCCGACGTTCGGCTCGATAGTGCAGAAGGGATAGTTGGCCGCCTGGGCCTGCGCCGTCTGGGTGAGGGCGTTGAACAGGGTCGATTTGCCGACGTTGGGCAGGCCGACGATCGCGACTTTCAGGGCCATTTAAATTGCAGTTCGCTAGGGGAGAAGATCAGGGGGCGCGACCTAGCACACCCCCGCTCCAAAGCGAAACGGATCAGGCTTTCGGGGCCGGCGGATAGAGGGCCTCATAGGCGTAGTCGCGCCAGAACCTGGCCTCGCGGCGGAAGTGGGCGGTGGTCCGCTTGGCCCGCTTGTCGATCTCCAGCATGGCGTCCTGGGCCTCGGCGCGGCGGCCGTTCTCGCACAGGAAGGCGACATAGCGGGCCATGCCCTCAAGGCCCGGCAGGCGGCCGGCGGCCCATTCGTAGGCCGTGTCGGCCTCGGCGTAGCGGCCCAGCATGTGGTAGGCGCGGCCCATCGTCAGGGCCGCCTGAGGCGTGCGGCCGGCCTCGCCGAGCGCGCCCAGTTGTTCGAGAATCGGCAGGGCCTCGGCCGGGCGGTCGAGCTCGATCAGGGCCTTGGCGCGGCCGAGCAGCAGGGTGGCGTCCTCGGCGTGGATGCCGGTGGCGGCGCCGGCGTACAGGCGCTCGGCCTCGTCGAAGCGGCGCAGGTCGAAGGCGGCGTTGGCCAGGCGCAGGTTGTTGGCCACGGTCGGGGCGTCCTCGACCAGCTTCTGGGCCTCGCGGTAGTCCTTTTCCGGATTGAGGGTCTTCACCGCGTCGGCGCCCATCCGGCGCACCGTGCTGTGGCCCATCAGGTCGGGCAGGATGTTGACGATGGCGTAGACGACGCTGCCCAGCAGCGGGAAGGCCAGCAGGATGAACAGCCAGTAGCGGTCGCGCCCGGTGCGGACCGCATGGATGCCCAGCAACACGGCGAGGACGACGGAAAAGCCGATACCGAAAAACATGAACTGAAATCTCCCCCCGAAAACCTTACCGTCTCCGTCAATCGCTGTCGCGCATCGACCGCCGCGGATCGGCCTTCACCGCCGGCGCCAGACGCAATACCTCGGCCTGATAGCGCTCGTCGTCACCCTCCAGGGCGAAGGGCAAAGCGTCGCAGATCGCTTCCAGCATGGGATTGAGCCAATCGCGGTCGACCTTGTGGAAGTCGCTGAGCACGTGGCCCTGGACCAGCTCCTTGTCGCCCGGGTGGCCGACGCCGATTCGGGCGCGGCGGAAGTCGGGGCCGATGGCGGCGATGGTCGAGCGGATGCCGTTGTTGCCGGCCGCGCCGCCGCCGGTCTTCATCCGGAAGCGGCCGGGGGCCAGGTCGATCTCGTCGTGGAAGACGATGACGTCGGCCGGGGCGATCTTGAAGAACTTCGCCGCCTCGCCGATCGAGCGGCCGCTCTCGTTGTAGAACTGCTGGGGCTTCAGCAGCAGGACGCGGTGCTCGCCGACCGTGCCCTCGCAGGCCAAGCCCTGGAAACGGGCCCGCCAGGGGGAGGCGCTCACGTGCCGCGCGATGGCCTCGACGGCGACCCAGCCGACATTGTGCCGGGTGCGGGCGTAGCGTTCGCCCGGATTGCCGAGGCCGGCGAGCAGCAGCATGGACAGGGTCCTCTCATGCAAATGCGGCCAGACGTCTCCGCCTGGCCGCATTCAATCTTGCAAAGCCTCGGCGCGCCAGCCGGCGCGCATGGCTTTAAGCTTCGGGTTCGCCCGAAGCGGCTTCGTCGTTGATTTCCGACAGGGCCGCCGACGACACCTTCAGGGTGGCGATGACGAAGTCGCGGTCGGCGATGGCCGAGGTCACGCCCTTGGGCAGGGTGATGTCGCTCATGCGGATGGTGTCGCCCATTTCCTTGGTCGACAGGTCGACGACCAGTTCTTCCGGAATGGCGTTGGCCGGGCAGTTCAGCTCGACTTCGTGACGGACGACTTCAAGCGAGCCGCCCTTCTTCATGCCGGGGCTGACGTCCTGGCCCTTGAAGTGGACCGGAACGTTGATCTTCACGGTGCCCTTCTCGTCGACGCGCATGAGGTCGAAGTGGTGCGGGTTGTCCGTGACCGGGTGGAACTGGATGTCCTTGGCGATGACCGGCTGGCTTTCGTCGCCGTATTTCAGCGTCACCAGGTGGCCCAGCAGCTTGCCGGTGTAGAGCGCCTTGCGGAACTCGTTTTCCTTGACCGCGATGGCCACGGGGGCTTGCTCGCCGCCGTACAGGATGCCGGGGACCATGCCCCCGCGACGGGCTTCACGGGCGCCGCCGGTACCGGTGCGGTCGCGGACTTCGACGTTGAGGACGATCTCGGCCATTGTTCTTGCAGTCTCAAAACGAAGCCGCCGCGCGAAGTCTCCGCGCGGCGACGGTCGGTGAATTTAGGGTCCGGGTCGATACACGCTTTGAACTGTGAGTGCAACGGCCCGGGTGAGGAATCTGAGGCTGTTTAGCCGCCCTTGGCCTTGGGCTTGGCCGCCGGTTTGGCGGGAGCCTTCGGGGTGGGAGCCTTGGCGGCCACGACGACCGGCGGCGGCGGTTCGATCGGCATCGGGGCGCCGGCGCTCTTCAGCGTGCACTGCCCGGTGTCGATCAGCACGTGCTGGCCGAGGCAGAAGACGTCCTCGTAGTGCGGCTTGGCGGCGGCCAGGCACTGGTAGAGCATCAGCTTGGACATGTTCAGGCAGAACATGGAGGGCTCGTCGGTGAACAGCGGACCAAGCGCGATCAGCTTGTCGTCGCCGGCTTCGCCCAGGGCGGCCAGGGCGGCCAGGGCCAGGCCGCGGACCACGACGGGCGAGTAGGGGGCGGATGCGTTCTGGCCGACGATGCCGTCGGGGCCGGCGGCGGTGCCGCCGCTGAGGCTGGCCGACTGCATGCGGCTGACCTCCTCGATGTCGCCGCGGATCGGCGTCGAGGACAGGACGCGCACGTCGGCCAGGCGGCCTTCGCGATTGGGCACGAATTCCTTGGACCACTTCTGGCGCTGGACGTCGTAGGCCGACTGCTTCACGGCGCGGCCGGTCAGCAGCACCTTGGTGCCGTCGTTGCCGAGCGCCGAGATGATCAGGCCGGCGGCATGCTCGGCGCCGGGGTAGTTGGTCACCGTCCAGGGGTTGGCGAGGATCTGGGCGGCGATGCGCTGGCGCTGGGCCGGATCGACGGCATAGGTGCGGATGTTGGCGACGTAGGCCTGGTCCTGCAGGGCGATGACCGCGGCGTAGGCGATGGAGCCGCGCAGCAGCTGCTTGGGCTCGTAGGAGGCGCCGGCCCGCAGGGAGCTGGCGATCATCGGGCCGTCGGCGAAATTGGTCGGGGTGGCGGCGGCCCTGGTCATGTAGCCGCGCCAGGCGCTGGCTTCCTCGAACAGCGAGGCCGAGAGGTTGATGGCCGGCGGCGGCGGCGGCGCGGGCGGCAGGGCCGGCGGCGGCGGCGCCTCGGGCGTCGAACAGGCGACGAGCACGAAAGTCGCGGCGATAGCGGCCAAACCGGCCAGCACGGAAGATCGAATGGTCATGTCAGAAGCTTTCCCCGGAGCCCTCAGGGCGGTCAATAGCATGTCGCTCCGGGCGGGAATGTGACGACCGGGCGTTAACCATAGCTTGACGCGCCGCCGAAGCGTAAGGCGCAATTTGCCCAATCAATCGAACAGCTTGGAAACCGACTCTTCGTTGGCGATGCGTCGAATGGCCTCGCCGATCAGCGAGGCGGCCGACAGCTGGCGGATCTTGCCGTTGCCGAGGATCAGGTCGGGCTGCTCGATGCTGTCGGTGACGACCACCTCGCGCATGACGCTGTCGGCGATCCGCTGGTTGGCCGGATCGGAGAGGACGCCATGGGTGACATAGGCCGAGACCTCGGTGGCGCCGTGCTTGGTCAGGGCCTCGGCGGCGTTGCAGAGGGTGCCGGCGGAATCGACGATGTCGTCGAACAGGATGCAGGACCGGCCCGAGACGTCGCCGATGATGTTCATCACCTCGCTCTTGCCGGGGCCGGAGCGGCGCTTGTCGACGATGGCCAGGTCGCAGCCGAGGCGGTTGGCCAGGGCCCGGGCCCGGACCACGCCGCCGACGTCGGGCGAGATGATCATCAGTTCGCTGGACTTGCGGCCGTGCTGGGACCGGATATCGTTGGCGATCAGCGGGGCCGGCAGCAGGTTGTCGGTGGGGATGTCGAAGAAGCCCTGGATCTGGCCGGCGTGCAGATCCATGGTCAGCACCCGGTCGGCCCCGGCGCGGGTGATCAGGTTGGCGACCAGCTTGGCCGAGATCGGCGTGCGGCCGCCCGTCTTGCGGTCCTGGCGGGCATAGCCGAAGTAGGGCAGCACCGCGGTGATCCGCCGGCCCGAGGCGCGTTTCAGCGCGTCGATGCAGATCAGCAGTTCCATCAGGTTGTCGTTGGCCGGGTAGCTGGTCGACTGGATGACGAAGACGTCCTCGCCGCGCACGTTCTCGTCGATGGTGACGAAGACCTCGTTGTCGGCGAAGCGGCGGACCTGGGCCTTGGTCAGCGGCATGTCGAGGTACTGGGCGATGGCGCCCGCCAGCGTTCGGTTGGAGTTGCCAGCCAGCAGCTTCATCGGACGACTCTTCGCGGGAGGAATGTTGCCGGGTCTGTAGGGGGCACGGGCCGTCCGGGCAAGGCGGATTCGGCGCCTATCCCAGAGAGTCCAGCGAAGGGCCTCCCAGCCAGGTCTTCCAGATAACGACGGCCGCCCAATGCAGCAGCACGGCGGGCCAGATCGAGCCGGTGCGCCAGCGGGTGACGGCGCAGGCCAGGCCGAGCAGGCCCGTGACGAGGAGAAAGTCCGGGCGGGTGAAGAGGAGGCGCGCGCCGGGCAGGAAGGTGAAGCCTTCGAGGGGGTGCCAGAGGACATAGAGGACGGTGGAAAGGACGATGGGAAGGGTTGGGTTGGCGGTCTCTGTGCGGGACGGGAGGAGGCCGCGGAAGATGGCTTCCTCGCCGATGGCCGGGACGAAGAAGACGGTGAGCATCGTCAGGGGCAGGGCGGCGAGATCGCCGGCGTTCAGGTGATAAAGGCCGGTGGTCAGGCCGACGGCGGCCATGGCCAGCAGGGTGAGCAGGCCGACGAGGGCGGTGAAGGTCCAGCCCTGCCCGCGGGGCAGGACACGGAAGCTGGTGATCAGGCGCGTGCCGAGGCGGCGGAGCATGGCGCATCTTAGTCTCCCTTCCGTAAGGGGCCATCGCATTCGGGTGCAGGCGACCAAGATTAGGTCTGCCGCCGTGAGAGGTCCCTTCTCCCCTTGTGGGAGAAGGTGGCGCGAAGCGCCGGATGAGGGGTCGATGACTCTTCAAGCTGCATACGTGGGTTGACGACAGGCGCGTTGGGGCTGGTGAGCCCCCTCATCCGTCGGCTTTGCCGCACCTTCTCCCGCGAGGGGAGAAGGGCGCCCAGAGGCGAAATCACATACCTCCGCTCACAGCCAAAAGATGACTTCCGACGAGAAGGGGGCGGCAGGCGCCGGCGGCCAGAGCAGACATGGTTAACGGCGCCTTTACCTCTCCGCCCCAAACCCGTCCCAAAGGCGTGGGACCTATCGCCACCGCCAGCAGGAGACCCCCATGGACCGTCGCAGCCTGATTCTTTCCGGCCTCGCCACCGCCGGCCTCGGCGCCTGCACGACCACGGGCAACGGGGCCGATCCGGGCGTCAGCCAGGACCGCAGCATCGAGACCTATACGGTCGGCGAAATCCGCGACCAGACCAGCGACTTCCTGGGCGTGGCCGCCGAGAGTGTCGGCCAGGTGGTCGAGCGGGTGTTCAAGGACCAGGGCGAACCGACCGCCTACATCGCCGGCGAAGAGGGCAGCGGGGCGGTCGTCGCCGGCCTGCGCTATGGCCGCGGCCTGATGTACATGAAGGACAAGCCGACCATGGAGGTCTTCTGGCAGGGCCCGTCGGTCGGCTTCGACTGGGGTGGCAACGCCAGCCGGGTCTTCACCCTCTGCTACAATCTCTACTACCCGGACATGATCTTCCGCCGCTATCCGGGCGTCGACGGCTCGGCCTATCTGGTCGGCGGCCTGGGCGTGAACTACCAGCGGGCCGACGGCATCACCCTCGCCCCGATCCGCACGGGCGTCGGCCTGCGGCTGGGCGCCAGCCTCGGCTACCTGTCCTACAGCCGCCAACGCAACAACTGGCCGTTCTAGGCCGGCTGCAGCAGGTCCCAGCGGTTGCCGTAGAGGTCTTCGAAGACGGCGACGGTTCCGTAGGCCTCGTGGCGCGGCGCTTCGAGAAAGCTGACGCCGGCGGCGGTCATCGCCGCATGGTCGCGGACAAAGTCGTCGGTGTGCAGGAACAGCAGGACGCGGCCGCCGGCCTGGGCGCCGATGGCGGAGGACTGCTCGGGGGTGGCCGCCTCGGCGAGCAGCAGGGCGCAGCCGCCGCCGGGCGGGGTGGCGGTGACCCAGCGCTTGCCGCCGCCGAGGTCGGTGTCCTGGATCGTGAAGCCGAGGCAGTCGCGGTACCAGGCGATGGCGCCGTCGTAGGACTTCACGACCAGGGTCAGGGCGGCGATGTGCGACTTCACGCCCGCAACTTCGCCCCGACCTTCTCGGCCGCCACCAGGATTCTGGCCGACAGGGCCTCGATCTCGGCGTCGGCCAGGGTCTTTTCGCGCGGCTGGACGGTGACCTCGACGGCCAGCGACTTCTGACCTTCCGGCACCCCGGCGCCCTGGTAGACGTCGAACACCCGCACGCCCGCGATCAGCGCCTTGTCGGCGCCGGCGACGGCCTTGACCAGGTCGCTGGCCGGCTTGGCGGCGTCGACAAGGAAGGCGAAGTCGCGGCTGAGCGGCATGAACGCCGAGAGGTCGAGCGCCGACCTGGTCTTCACCGACTTCTTCTTCGGCTCGGGGATGGCCTCGACGAAGATCTCGAAGGCCAGCATGGGGCTGGACGCGTCCATGGCTTTCAGCACCGCCGGATGCAGTTCGCCGAACTCGGCCAGCACCGCCTTGGGGCCCAGCTGCAGTCGGGCCGAGCGGCCGGGGTGATACCAGGGCGAGGCCGAGCCCTGCGCGGTCTGCAGGTTGGCCACGGGGGCGCCGAGTTCTTCCAGCAGGGCGAGGAGATCGCCCTTGAGGGTGAACAGGTCCTCGCTCCCGCCTTTCGCCCAGTCGCGCGGGGCGTGGGGGGCGAGCAGGGCGGCGATGACCATGCGCTGGTCCTGCGGCTGGTCGCCGTCGAAGATCGGGCCGATCTCGAACAGGGCCGCGTCGGCGAAGCCGCGACGGGCGTTGCGGGCGGCGGCCTCGACCAGGTTGGGCAGGATCGAGGGCCGCATGCAGTCGAGCTCGGCGGCGATCGGGTTGGCGAGCACGAGCGCCTCGGCCCCGCCACCGAACAGCCTGGCCGTGGCCCGGGAGGTGAAGCTCCAGGTCACCGCTTCGGCATAGCCGCTGGCGGCCAGGAAGCGGCGGGCGGCGCGAGCCCGGGACTGGCGGGCGGTCAGCACGCCGCCGACGGCGCGCGGAACCTCGGGCAGGGGCGTCGAGGGCAGGGCGCCGTAGCCGGCGATGCGGGCGACTTCCTCGACGAGGTCGGCCTTGCCCTCGACGTCGCGGCGCCAGGTCGGCGGGGTGACGGAAAGGTTGGGCGCGGTTCCTTCGACCTTGAAGCCGAGGGCTTCGAGAATCTCGATGCTTCTGGCGGCCGGGATGTCGAGGCCGGCCAGGGCCTTCACATAGGCCGGGTCAAAGGCGAAGGCGGTCGGCGGAGCCGGGGCCTGGCCGGCGACGACGATTTCCGAGGGCTCGCCGCCGCACAGCTCGAGGATCAGGGCCGTGGCCAGTTCGAGGCCGGGGACCAGCGACTGCGGATCGACGGTGCGGGCGAAGCGGTACTGGGCGTCGCTGTTGATGCCGGTGGCGCGGCCGGTCTGGGCCGTGCGGATCGGGTCGAACCAGGCGCATTCGACGAAGACATCGGTGGTGGCTTCCGAACAGCCCGTGCTCTCGCCGCCCATGACACCGCCCAGGCCGATGGGGCGTTCGCCGCCGGCGTCGGCGATGACGCTCATCTCGGGGGTCAGGTCGTAGGTCTTGCCGTCGAGGGCGATCAGCTGCTCGTCCCTGTGCGGGGCAGGCGAAGGCTGGTCGCCGGGCGTGGCCTCGCCGGGGCCGCGTCCGAGGCGGGCGACGATCTTGTCGCCGACCAGCAGGGCGCGGTCATAAACGTGCAGCGGCCGGGCGCGGTCGTAGGTGATCAGGTTGGTGACATCCACCAGGGCGTTGATCGGACGCAGGCCGATGGCGCGCAGGCGGTCCTGCAGCCATTGCGGCGAGGGGCCGTTCTTCACACCCTTGATCAGGCGGCCGGCGAACACCGGACAGGCGTCGCCGTCGACGTCGATGGCGATCGGACAGGGGAACTTTCCGGGGACCGGCTGGATGGCCTCGTCCTTCAAGGTCCCGACGCCGGCGGCGGCCAGGTCGCGGGCGATGCCGGCGACGCCCAGCCAGTCGGGGCGGTTGGGGGTGACCTCGAAGTCGATGACCGCTTCCATGCCGAGGGCCGTGGCGGCGGGGGTTCCGACCGCGAAGCTGTCCGGCAGCTCCATGATGCCGTCGCTCTCCTCGGCCGCTTCCAGCTCGGAGGCCGAGCAGAGCATGCCGTTGGAGACGACGCCGCGCACCGGCTTCTCGACGAGGGTGACGCCGAGGCCCGGCACATAGGCGCCGATGGGGGCGTAGATGGTGGTCAGGCCGGCCCGGGCGTTGGGGGCGCCGCAGACGATCTCCTTGATGCCATCGACGGTGTCGACCTGGCAGACGCGCAGGCGGTCGGCATTGGGGTGCTGCTCGGCCGAGACGATCTTGGCCACCGTGAACGGCGCCAGCGTCGTCACCGGGTCGTGGACATCCTCGACCTCGAGGCCGGCCATGGTCATGGCCTCGACGATCTGGCCGACGGATGCGTCGGTCTCCAGATGGTCCTTCAGCCAGGAAAGCGTGAACTTCATTGCAGCGGCCCCCCAAGGGCCAGCAGTTGGTTGAGGAAGCCTTCGCCGCCCGTGTAGCCGATGGCGAACAGCTGGCCGCCGCGGAAGGTGCAGTCACGGACCGGGATGGCGCCGACCACGCCGTTGGGCGAGACCGGGCGCAGGAGCAGGGTGCGGATGTCGCCGCCGGCGAAGCCGAAGTCGACGGCGTCGAAGTTGCAGCCGCCGACCACCAGCATGACGGCCGGGCCCTCGATACGGCAGTTCTCGAAGGTGATGCCGGTCAGGGTCGCCTGGCCCAGGCGCAGCCGGGCCCGGTGCAGATCGACCAGCGACAGGGCGACGCCCGAGAAGTGGTCGACCGTCAGGTCTTCGGCGACCGTCCAGTTTGAAGGATTCTGGTCGGTCATTGCGGGGTTCCGAGCGCGACGATCTGGTCGAGGAAGCTGTCCATGCCGGTGAACCCCAGGCCCATGAACTGGCAGGCGGTGAAGGTGCAGCCGTCGACCGGGATCGCCCCCACCACCGAGGTTTGCGAGGCCGGGCGCAGGATCAGGTTGCGGATGTCGCCGGCCGGGTTGCCGAAGTCGGTGCCTTCGAAATGGCAGCCGAGCACCAGCACGACGCCGGGGCCTTCGATGCGGCAGTTCTTGAAGGTGACGTCGCGGATCACCGCCTGGCCGTCGGCCATGCGGGCCCGCAGGAGGTCGACCAGCGACACGGCCTGGTTCTCGTAAGCGGCGGCCAGGAAGTCGGTGGCGCGGTTGATGCCGGCGGGCAGGGGGCCGTAGATCTCGGTCATGACGGGTCCTTTGGGGGTCTTGGTCGGGGTGCGGCTCATCAGCTCAGGCCCGAGACGGGGTTGGGGGCCTGGAAGGCCGAGAAGCCGTAGTGGGCGAGCCAGCGGGTGTCGCTGGAGAACATGTCGCGCAGGTCGGGGATGCCGTACTTCAGCATGCCCAGCCGATCGACGCCCATGCCGAAGGCGAAGCCGGAGTAGACGTCCGGATCGATGCCGCTGTGGCGCAGGACGTTGGGATGCACCATCCCGCAGCCGAGGATCTCCAGCCAGTCGCTGCCCGTGCCGATCTTCAGCTCGCCGCCGCTGCGGTCGCAGCCGACGTCCATCTCCGCCGAGGGCTCGGTGAAGGGGAAGTGGTGGGGGCGGAAGCGGGTGGTCACCGCGTCGGTCTCGAAGAACCGGGCGATGAAAGTCTCCAGGGTCCATTTGAGGTGGCCCATGTGGATGCCCTTGTCGATCACCAGGCCCTCGATCTGATGGAACATCGGGGTGTGGGTGGCGTCGCTGTCCAGACGGTAGGTGCGGCCCGGCACGACGATGCGGATCGGCGGCTCCTGGCCGGCGGCGATCCACGGCGCCGGGGCGACCGTGTTGCCCTTGCGCATGGCGCGGACCTGCACAGGGCTGGTGTGGGTGCGTAAGAGCTTGCGTTCGCCGTCCGGGCCTTCGTTGAAGAAGAAGGTGTCGTGCATCTCCCGCGCCGGGTGTTTGGGCGGGAAGTTGAGGGCTGTGAAGTTGTGGTAGTCGTCCTCGATATCGGGACCTTCGGCGACCGCGAAGCCCATCTCGGCGAAGACCGCGACCATCTCGTCCATGGTCTGCATGGTCGGGTGGACGCTGCCCTTGCGGCGCGGGCGGGCCGGCAGGGAGAGGTCGAGGCTCTCGCGGGCCAGGCGGGCGTCGAGCTCGGCCCCTTCGAGGGCGGCCTTGCGCTCGGCGATGGCGGCGCTGACCGTATCGCGCAGCTGGTTGATGGCCGGGCCCTTTTCCTTGCGCTCGTCCGGGGACATGGCGCCGAGGGTCTTGAGCAGGGCGGAGACGGAGCCGGACTTGCCCAGCGCGGCCACGCGGATGGCTTCCACGCCGGCGGCGTCGGACGCGGCGGCGATCTGGGCGGTGAGGTCGGCTTGCAGAGTGGTCAGGTCGGTCATGGTTGGGCTCGTCTAGCGAGGTTGGGGCGGTTCGTCACGAGGCAGCCTTGTAGGCGGTGACAATCCAGTCGGGCGGTTCGGGCTCCCAGCGGACCTTGCGGCCGTCGCTGGCCGTCCAGCGGTGCAGCCAGGAGACGCCGGCCTTCTTCACCGTCGTCTCCGCGTGGCTATAGATCGGGTCCTTCAACGCCTCGTCGAGGGTCACGAAGCGGTAGCCGCGGGCCAGGTAGAGGGCGTGGATCTTCGGATACCAGTCGCGGTTCAGGCTGCTGGCGTGCAGCAGCAGTACCTGGGCCGGCTCACGGCCGGCGGTCAGCTCGGCGCTGTAGGGTTCGAAGAAGTCGAGCACGGCGGCCATGTGGGCGACATAGGCCTCGCCGACGCGGGCCTTGAGGGCCTCGTCGCCCGCCGCTTCGGCCTGGCGGTAGACGGCGGCGAACATCCAGTCGTTGTTGTCGAGGGTGACCGGCGCGACGGTGTAGCCGCGCGCCTGCAGCCCCTCCGCCATGGCGGCCTTCTTCTCCGACGTTTCGCCGAGGAACAGGAAGGGGTGGCGGAAGTAGCGCAGCGTCTTGCCGCGCGCCTTGAGCAGCGGCCGGGTGACGATCTCGCCCCGGTCGACGTCGGCCAGCCAGGCCTCGGCGGTGGTGGTGTGGATGTTGAGGTGGCTGAAGGTGTGGTTGCCGAGGTCGACACCGGCATCCAGCCAGGCGGCCTCAATCCTCGGCAGCAGGGTGGGGCGCTGCGCCTCGCAGACCTTGCCCTCGTTGACGAAGGCGGTGGCATTGGACTTCAGAGGTTTGAGCATGCGCAGGAAGTCATTGGTCAGCGCCATCGCCGCCTTGGGGTCGCACAGCGCGGCGTCGGCCGCCTGGTAGGGCAGATCGTCGAAGGTCACGGCCAGACTACGGGTTTGCGCTGCGGCCGGAACGGCCAGCAGTGTGAGGGAGGCGACAAGGGCGGCGATACGCAACATCAGGCTTCCTCCTGCCAGCCGTTGCCGCCTTCGACCGAAAGGTCGAGCGTGCCGTCGGGCTCCCAGTTGACGTACAACCGCGTCTGGTTGGACAGACACATGACCAGTTCGGTCGGCTTGGTCCTGGCCGCGCTGATGACGGTCAGGCCCTCGAGGAGCGCCTGCAGTCGTTCGGTTTCTTCTTCCAGTGTCATCGTCCTCGTCCCCAGATCGCGCGCAAGCAAAAGGCCCCCCGGCTCACACCGGAGGGCCTTTTTCAGGTCTTGGAGAGCAGTGCCCTCGAACCATCAAGCCAGCGCGGCGCGAACCTTGTCGGCGATGGCCTTGAACGCGGTCGGATCCTGGCCGGCGATGTCCGCAAGAACCTTGCGGTCGATCTCGACCCCGGCCTCGTCAAGGCCGTGGATAAACTGCGAGTAGGTGAAGCCTTCCAGACGGGCGGCGGCGTTGATGCGCTGGATCCAGAGGCTGCGGAAGCTGCGCTTGCGGACCTTGCGGTCGCGGTAGGCGTACTGTCCGGCCTTGTCCACCGCGGCCTTGGCCGTGCGGATGGTGTTCTTGCGGCGCCCGTAGAAGCCCTTGGCTTGTTCGAGAACCTTCTTGTGCTTGGCGTGGGCGGTAACGCCCCGTTTGACGCGAGCCATGTGTCAGCGCTCCCTTTTAAAGGCCGTAGGGCAGGTAGGTCATGATCGTCTTCTTGTCGGAAGAGCTCATGACTTTCGTGCCGCGCTGCTGGCGGATGTACTTGGAATTGTGGCTGATCAGGCGGTGACGCTTGCCGGCGACGCCGGCCTTCAGCTTACCCGTGGCCGTCAGTTTGAAGCGCTTCTTGGCGCCCGATTTGGTCTTCAGCTTCGGCATTTTGCTCAGGGCGAACCCTGTCCTCTAAGAGTAGCAACTGGACCGCCAAGGCATGCCATTAGGCCCGGCAGTCGCGGAAAGGCGAGGCTGATAGGGGAAAAGGGGGGGGATGGCAAGGCTCCAGTTCCTCCTCCGGCGCGCAGCGACGGGGGAGGGGGA
>JAQGIK010000148.1 GCA_028291265.1 Caulobacter sp.
CCGCCGCCGCCGCCGCCGCCGCCGCCTCCTCCGCCTCCTCCTCCGCCTCCGCCGCCGGTGATTCCGCCCGTGGCCGGATCGACACAGCCCTACCCGGTTTCGCCGATCCCCATCGTCGTCGTCGCGGCGCTCGTCACCGACGTCGATCTGGTGGTGTTCGGCGAAGGTGTGAGGATGCCCCTCCCCGAGGCGGCGCCCAGTCCGCCGCCCGAAGTCCCTGCCGCGACCAAAGCTCCTACACCAGCCCCGGCAGCGCCCCGGCCGACTCCGGTCGTCCCCGTCTATCCGCCCAAGCAGGACCGCAATTGACGGCCCGCCGCGCCGCCCTGGGCCTCCTCGTTTTCGGCTTCTCTCTGGCGGGACTGCCGCAAGCCGCCCTGGCCGCCGACCGCCAGGCGGTCCGTCAGGCCAGTCTCGAGACCGAGAACGCCTCGGCCGACACCCGCCGCCTGGCCGCCTGGGTATTGGCCACCGGCGACAGCCAGGGCCTGCCCTTTCTGATCGTCGACAAGGTCGCCGCCCGGGTCTTCGCCTTCGACGGCCAGGGCCTGTTGTGGGGAACGGCTCCGGCGCTGCTGGGCGCCGCGCGCGGCGACGACCTCGTTGGGGGTCCCGCCGACCGCCCGCTGTCCGCCATCGTCCCCAGCGAGCGCATCACCCCGGCCGGCCGCTTCGTGGCCGCCAGGGGCGGCAACCTGGCCGGCAAGAACATCCTCTGGATCGACTACGCCGCCGCCATCTCGCTGCACCCGGTGGTCGTTGGCCTCCCCGCCGAGCACCGCCAACAGCGCCTCGCCTCGCCGACGGCGCAGGACAACCGCATCTCCTACGGCTGTATCAACGTTCCGCCTGCCTTTTACGACAAGGTCGTCCGCGGCCTGTTCGCCGCAGGCGTCGGCATCGTCTACATCCTCCCCGAGACCCGCTCCCTGGAGACGGTGTTCTTCACCCCGCCGCCTTCACCGGTCCCCGGGCGCTAGGGTCGCCGAGCACGCGCTCTCAGACCGGACAACTCGCCACCTCCGGCTGCAGCATCGCCAGCATCCGGCCAAGCGGTGTACTGCCCACGGCGCCGTGGCGTCAGTCGTGGCCGGAATTGGCTCATTCCCGCTGCGGTCCCAACAAATTCCTCATTCACGCCCGTAAATCCACATCGACGCCGCTCTTCGCCTCTGCTACTCAAATCACGCGAGCATGTGCTGTACCGCTCGCTTGGGGCGTTGCGTAGTTTTGGGGGGCGTACATGGCCAATGTGACCGGGACCGCCGGCAGCGACGCGCTGACCGGGACCGACGAGTATGACGTCCTCAGCGGCGGGGCCGGCGACGACCACATCCGCGGCGATGGCGGCATGGACGTCCTGTCCGGCGGCGATGGCGACGATGTCCTCGACGGCGGCGACCGCGACGACCAGCTCAGCGGCGGCGCGGGGGCGGACCGGCTCGACGGCGGCAAGGAGCAGGACACCCTCGACGGCGGCGACGGCGACGACATCCTGATGGGCGGGACGGGCTTCGACACCCTGACGCTCGGGGCCGGCGCCGACACGGTCATCTACCGGCGCGGCGACGGCAACGACACCATCACCGACTTCAACCCGCTGGTCGACCGCATCGAGCTGCACGACTTCGCCTCGGTCCTGCGGATTGTCGACATCGGCTATGGCTCGCGGATCGACTTCGCCGGCGGCGCCACCCTGACCATCCACTATGTCACGCCCGACCAGCTGACCGCCACCAACCTGATCTTCGTTCCGGGTCCCGCCGCGCCGGCCGCGCCCGTCATCCTCGCCCCGCTGGTTGTCCCCGGCCCGCCGGTCAGCACGACCAGCGATGTCTACCTGGCCCCCGGGACCGTCACCTATCTGACCAGCGGCTCGACAGCCTTCACCCTGCGGGCCGTCGACTTCAACACCCCCTCCGCCGCCTTCTGGAACGCCGGGACGGTGGTCGACATCCGGGCCCTGGCGACGACGGCCATCAGCAACAGCGGCAGCCGCGGCGACAACGCCACCGTCTACAACCAGGCCGGCGCCAGCCTGCAGCTGCTGGTCACCGGCGACGCCGCCGAGGCCATCGGCCTGACCCGGACCGGCAACGGTCACCTGCCCCTGATCAACGACGGCCTGTTCGAGGTGGTCTCGCAACAGGGCACGGCGACGGGCGTCAGCACCGGCGGCTTCACGGCCGCCAGCAACAACGGGACCGTGCGGGTCTGGGCCGGCAATCTGGGCTCGGGCATCGGCGTTGGCTCCCTCGACAATTCCGGCCTCATCGAGGTCTACGGGGCGGCCGGCGCGACCGGCTTCACGGGGAACTGGCTGTTCAACTCGGGGACCATCCGGGTCAGCGACAGCTCCAACAGCGTCGAGAGCGTCGCCGTCCTCTGGGCGACCTCCGAGGACATCGGCACGCCGATCGTCAACACCGGCATCCTCGAGGGCGACTACGCCTTCCGCGTCGGCCTGACCGGCTATGCCGAGTACGAGGTCTACGGCCGCGAGGTGCTCGACAACAGCGGCCAGATGCTGGGCAAGGTCTATGTCGGCCTGGGCAATGACGAGCTGCGCAACAGCGGCCTGATCCGCGGCCAGGTGGATCTGGGCCAGGGCGACGACGTGCTGCTGGGGGCGACCGGCCGGGTCGAGGGCGTCATCCTCGGCGGCGAGGGCAATGACATCGTCCAGTCGGGCGTGGCGGGCGACATCGTCTATGGCGGCGAGGGCCGGGACCACATCGACGGCGGCGACGGCGACGACGTCATCGACGGCGGCCGGGGCAACGACCGCCTGCTGGGCGGGGCGGGACGGGACACCGTCTCCTACGCCACGGCGCTGGGCGGGGTCAGCATCGACCTGACCACCGGCATGGCCCTGGGGGGCGGCAGCCAGGACGGCCTCTCGGGCTTCGAGGTCGCCGTCGGTTCGCGCTGGAACGACGTCATCCGCGGGGCCGGCGGGGCCGAGACCCTGATCGGCGGCGGCGGCGACGATTCCCTGACCGGCGAGGCCGGAGCCGACGTGCTGGCCGGCGGTCGCGGGACCGACAGCCTGACCGGCGGGACCGGCGCCGACGTCTTCGAGTTCACCCTCGGCGACGGGGCCGACACGGTCACCGACTTCGCCGTCGGGACCGACCAACTGCGCGTCTTCGGCTACGCCGGCTGGCAGTCGCTGGTCCAGGAAGGGGCCAACACCCGCGTCGTCCTGTCGGCCACCGACTCCCTGCTGCTGAAGAACGTCCAGGCCGCGACCTTCACCGCCGCGAACGTCGTCTTCAACACGACAATCCCGGCCTCGACCCTGCCGCCGACGCCGGCCCCGGCGACCGAAGTATCTGTTCAGGTCCTCGCCGACTTCCACATCCAGCAGGGCGAGACCTTCGCCTTTATCGCCCAGCGGCAGGGGCTGATCGTCACCGGCGCCAATTCCGCCGCCTCGATCCTCGTCGACGGCCTGCTGACCTCGACCTCGCTGGTGAACACGACGGGCGTCCAGGCGGCCAACGGATCAGGGGGGCGGATCTACGATGCCACCTCCATCGCCGGCCTGCGTGTCGGCGCCACCGGGGAAGTCCGCGTCGTGGCCGGGCTGAACGCCATCGGTCTCGAGGCCAATTCGTCGGGGCACCACTACGGCCTCGACAATGCCGGCCTGTTCAGGGTCGAGGGCGGGGTCAGCGCGATCGGCGTCAGCCCGGCCTCCTACCTGAGCTTCAGGAACAGCGGCACATTCCAGGTGTTGTCGGCCGGCACGGCGACGGGTCTTGGCAGTGCCGGCAGCACTGACGGGATGCTGGTCAACAGCGGCCTCTTCGAGGTCAGCTCCGGCTCGGGCCAGGCTGTCGGCTTCAGCGTCGGATCCGGCGGGCAGTTCTGGTTCGACAACAGCGGCGTGGTCCGGGTCACCGACCAGACGGCGGCGACCAAGGCCACCGCCATCGCCTTTGGGCAAACCTCCGGCCGCTCGGCCGTGATCCTGAACAGCGGCCTGATCGAGGCGGAGATCGCAATCCACGACCAGTCCACGGTCGGCTATGCGCTTGCCAATGACTATGTCGTCAACAGCGGCACGATCCGCGGCGCCATCTTCTTCCACCGCGGCGACGACGAGATCCGCAATAGCGGGACCATCGAGGGCCGGATCGATCTGGGCGAGGGCGCCGACCTCTATTACGGGGCGGGCGGCCTGCAGACCGGCGGCGTCTTCGCCGGAGCCGGCGCTGACCGCCTGCTCGGCGGCGACGGCGTGGACACCTTCGACGGCGGCGACGGCGACGATCTGCTCTACGGGGCCGGCGGCGCGGACCGACTCACCGGCAGCGGCGGGGCGGACCGTTTCTTCGCGGGCGCGAACAACGGCGCCGATGTGGTCACCGACTTCCAGGTCGGGACCGACCTCATCGGCCTGATCGGCGTGACCACCCAGTCGATCGTCCAGTCGGGCGCCGACACCCTGATCACCTTCACCGACGGCGGCACGCTGCGCCTGCTATCGGTCCAGGCCGCGCAGGTCACGGCCGCCAGTTTCTTCAACCAGGCCGGGGCGCCGATCGTCGCGCCCGGCGCCCTGCCGGCCCAGCCCTTCACCGTGCAGATCGGCACGCCGCAGGACCAGCCGGATCCGCCCTATTCCGGCGGCGGCTCGAGCACGCCCGACTATGTGCTCGCCGCTGGCACCAGCCTGCGCGACGCCCTGGACGGCACAACCGGCTCCAATCGCATCCAGGGCCTGGGCGGCGACGACTTGATCAACGGCGACGCCGGGGCCGACTGGCTGGAAGGCGGAGCCGGCCTCGACCGCCTGGCGGGCGGCCAGGACGACGACATCCTCGACGGCGGCGCCGGCGACGACATCATGACCGGCGGTCAGGGTCGGGACAGCTTCCGCTTCGCCGTCGGCGACGGCGCCGACCTGATCACCGACTTCCAGGTCGGCGTCGACCTGCTGAACGTCACCGCCTTCGCGGCCCTGCCGACCTGGGCCCAGAACGGCGCCGACACCCTGGTCACCTTCGCGGGCGGCGGCACGGTGCGGCTGAAGAACCTCAAGGCGACCAGCCTGACCGCGGCCAGCTTCGTGACCAACGTCGCCCCGCCGCCCCCGCCGCCGCCGACCTACGTCGTCACCATCGGGACCAACCAGAACAACACCCTGACCGGCACGGACGCCCGCGACCAGATCGCCGGGGGCTACAACAACGACATCCTCAACGGCGGCGGCGGCGACGACCTGCTGCTCGGCGAAGATCACGATGACACCCTGAACGGCGGCGCGGGATCCGACATCCTGACTGGCGGCAATGGCCGTGACACCTTTGTCGCCGCCCCGGGCGGCGGGGCCGACACCATCACCGACTTCGCGCCGGGCTACGACCGGATCGACGTCACCGCCTTCGGCGGCTATCAGAGCATCGTCCAGGATGGCCCCGACACCGTGGTCAACGTTGCGGCCGGCATCAGCCTGCGGCTGGTCGGGGTTACCACCTCGACGGTCACGGCCAGTTCCTTCGTCGGGCTCCTGCCACCGCCACCGCCTCCGCCGCCGGTCTACGCCGACCTCAACGGCACGGCGGCCGGCGAGACCCTCACCGGGACCAGCGGGCGCGATCACATCCAGGGCCTCGGCGGCGCCGATACCCTGGTCGGGCTGGACGGCGACGACTGGCTGGAAGGCGGCGACGGCGCCGATCTCCTGCGCGCCGGGGCCGGCTCGGACCTGGTGTCCGGCGGGGCCGGCGACGACCTCGTCTTCGCCTCCGGCGTCGCGACCGGCGCGGCGACCTTCGATGGCGGCGAGGGCTTCGACACCCTGAACTTTGCTGACAACACGGCCCCCGTCACCTTCAACCTCGGCGATATCGGCGCCGGGCAGGGCGGATCGGCGGGCCAGCAAAGCTGGACCTTTACCGGCGTCGAAAAGGTCACCGGCGGCTTCGGGGCCGACACCTTCAATGACGTCAAGGCCGGCTTTACCGTGGTCGGCGGCGCCGGCGCGGACGCCGCCAACCGCGTCACCGGCGGCCAGGTCGATCTGGGTGAGGGGGACGACCGGATCGACCTGCTCGGCAAGGCGTCGGGATCGGCCGTCACCGGTTCGGTCCTCGGTGGCGACGGCGTCGATGTGCTCAGCCTGTCCAGCGGCTTCACGGTCGACCTGCAGGCCGGCACGGCCGTCTCCGGAGTCGCCAGCTTCACCGTCGGCGGCTTCGAGAAGGTTCAGGCCCAGGCGGTCGCCAACACCGTGACCACAGTGTCTGGCTCGGCCGCCGCCGACGACTTTTCCGCTCCGGCTCCCGGCCAGGCGGTGAGCGGTTTCCAGGTCGTCTTCGATGGGCGCGGCGGCGACGACCGGCTGGTCGGCGGAGCCGGCGACGATCGCCTGATCGGCGGCCTCGGCGCTGACCTGCTGACCGGCGGCGCCGGCGGCGACATCTTCGTGGCGACGCTGAACGGCGGGACCGACACCATCACCGACTTCGTGGTGGGGACCGACCGGATCGATGTCAGCGGTTTCGCAGGCTTCAGCCTGGTCCAGAGCGGCCTGGACGCCCTGGTCACCATCACCGGCGGGGGCGGGGTCTTCCGCCTGACCGGTGTCAACATCGCCAACCTGACCGCCGCCAGCTTCATCGGCCTGCCGCCGACGGCGGGTTCGGAACGCACCCTGACGGGCACGGCCAGCGCCAACACCCTGACCGGCGACGACCGCTGGGAGACCCTGCTCGGCCTCGACGGCAACGACACGCTGAACGGCCTGGGCGGTGGCGACCGCCTGGACGGGGGGACCGGCGCGGACAAGCTCTACGGCGGCGAGGGCGACGACATCCTCATCGGCGGCGCTGGCCAGGACACCCTCGCCGGCGGCGCGGGCGCGGACATCTTTGTCGTCGGCCTGGGCGACGGCGCCAACACCATCGCCGATTTCCAGCTGGGCGCGGACAGGATCGACCTCAGCGCTTTCGGCGCCATCACCAGCAAGAGCCAGCTGGCCGGCGGGGCCAAGCTGGTGTTCTCGGACGGCTCCTACCTCACCCTGACCGGCGTGCAGGCCTCGGCGCTGACGGACGCGGACTTCATTGGCCTGAACGCCGTGCCTCCGCCGCCCCCGCCACCCCCGCCGCCGCCGCCATCCCCGCCACCCCCGCCACCACCGCCTCCCCCGCCTTCGCCGCCCTCTCCCTATGTCCTGCTTGCTGGCACGGCCGGCAGCGAGACTCTGACCGGCACGACCGGCCGCGACGAACTGCGCGGCCTCGACGGCAACGACACCCTGATCGGCGGCGACGCCGACGACCTGCTGCTGGGCGGCCTCGGCGACGACAGCCTGACCGGCGGCGCGGGCGCGGACATCCTGACAGGCGAGGCCGGCATCGACTTCTTCGTCGCCACCGTCGGTGGCGGGGCGGACGTCGTCACCGACTTCGTGGCCGGCGTCGACAGGATCGATGTCAGCGCCTTCGGCGGCTATCTGTCGAAGGTCCAGGACGGGCTCGACACGGTGCTGACGGTGGCGGCCGGCGTCACCATGCGGCTGACCGGCGTCACCGCCGGTAACCTCTACGCCAACAGCTTCATCGGCCTGCCGGCTCCCCCGCCTCCGCCGCCTCCGCCCCCTCCGCCGCCGCCCCCGCCGGTGACCACCGGCTCGGAACGGACGCTGACCGGTAACACCTCGGCCAACACCCTGACCGGTGACGACCGCTGGGAGACTCTGCTGGGCCTCGATGGCAACGACACCCTGACCGGCAATGGCGGTGGCGACCGTCTCGAAGGTGGCCTTGGCGCCGACAAGCTCTATGGCGGCGATGGCGACGACGTTCTGATCGGCGGCGCGGGTCAGGACACCCTGAGCGGCGGGGCCGGATCGGACATCTTCGTGCTGGCGACCGGCGACGGGGCCAATACCATCGCCGACTTCCAGGACGGTTTCGACCTGATCGACATCAGCGGCTATGGCGGCGTCTACAGCTCCATCGTGCAGCTGGCCGGCGGCGCCAAGATCGTCTTCGCCGACGGCGGCTATGTCACCCTGACCGGCGTGCAGTCGACCAGCGTTAGCGCGGCGGACTTCATCACCGGGATCGGCCCACCGCCGCCTCCGCCGCCACCGCCACCCCCTCCGCCGCCGCCCACCTACAACCTGATCGTGCTGACCAACACCAACCAGGCGCATGGAACGGCCGGCCGCGACCACATGGTTGTGACCTCCGGGGACAGCTACCTCTGGGGCGAGGACGGAGCCGACTGGCTTGAGGGCGGCGCCTACAGCGATCAGCTGACCGGCGGGTCCGGCGACGACCTGATGACCGGCGGGTCCAGCTACGACATCTTCATCGCCACGATGGGCGGTGGGCATGACGTCATCACCGACTTCGTGGTCGGCATCGACAGTATCGATGTCACGGCCTTCGGCGGCTACCAGACCATCATCCAGGACGGCGCCGATACCCTGATTACCATCGGCAGCGCCACCAGCATGCGGCTGCAGGGGGTCACGGCATCGACGGTGACCTCGGCGGCCTTCGTCGGCCTTTCGCCTCCTCCTCCGCCACCACCGCCGCCACCGCCACCGCCGCCGCCACCGCCTCCGGCCGCACCGGGTTCGGAGCGGACCCTGGTCGGTACGGCCAGCGCCAACACCCTGAACGGCGACGACCGCTGGGACACCCTGCAGGGGCTGGACGGCAACGACACCCTGA
>JAQGIK010000179.1 GCA_028291265.1 Caulobacter sp.
GGCCGCCAGGGCGGCGGAGCCGGCCATGGCCCGGCGGGTCGCGAGGCTGCATGCCGACTGGCGGCGGGGCCTGGCCGGCTGCCGCCTCGACGTTGGTCAGCTCGGTCCGGAGAGCCTGGTTGATGAAAACCTCTGCCGCCTGAACTTCACCGTCGAGCGCCAGGTCGCGCTGGAAGATTTGCGCGGCCAAGGGCGCGGCGAGGCGTCGGCGCCCTGAATTCCGCCGCCCTCCCGGCCGCCGTCGGAGAAATAACCCTTCCCCCGCCCGCCGTGCGATAATGGTTTCGCCGCTTCGATAAGCGCCGCCGTTTCAACGCGGGGTCCCTGAGACCCCCCACCCCGGACCCGCCGCCGCCTCCCTGCCAGGCCGCCGGACGGACAAGCCGCTTCCCCAGCCACAGACCAGCCGCCGCCGGCGGGCATGCCCAGGCATGCTCCGCCCGCGCGCCGCAGAGGGAGCCGCATGACCGTCACCGCCCCGTCCCCCCGCTATGCAGCCTACGCCGGCGACGGCGGCTCGGGCCCCTATCCGCTGCCCTTCCGCATCCTGGAGGCGGCCGACGTCCGGGCCGTGGTCGTCGCCGCCGATGGCGCGCGCGCGCCGCTCGAGGGCCTCGTCATCGACGGCGTCGGCGATCCGGAGGGCGGCCAGGCGACGTCCCCGCGTCCCATCGCCGTCGGCGAGACCCTGGTGCTGTGGACCGACACCGCCCTGGTCCAGCCGGCCGACTATATCGCCGCCGACGCCTTCCCGGCCGAGACCCACGAGGCCGCCCTCGACCGCCTGACCCTGATCGCCCAGGACCAGCGCCGCGACCTCGCCCGGGCCCTCTCCGCCCCGCCCGGCGACACCCTCGGCCCCCTGCCGGACGCCGCCCGCCGCAAGGGCATGCTCCTGACCTTCGATGCGGAAACCGGCGACCCCGTGACGGACCGCGACTACGCGGGGTTCGTGGCGGAGGTGGTGGCGGGACTGGATGTTGGGGCGGAGGTTGTTGCCGCGATAGGCGCCAGCGAGACGACCGCGTTGCTGGAGATCAACTCCGCACGGGTAGAGGGCCTGGAAGACATCGCGGAGGCCGCTTCTGAAGGGGCAACTGCGTTGGGTCTGCCTGCAGGCGGAATCGTCGATATCGTTTCAATCGAAGGTGGATACGACGAGGGGTGGGCCTACACCGACGATAACGGGTGGACCACCGCAGCCTATCACTTCTCGCCATCGGGCAGCGTAGGGCAGGTGGTGCGCCACAAGATCCCGGGCGCGGACTTCTCCGTGTTGCCGAGCGCTTATCGCATCTTCGAACCACCGCCGGTGCTGCCGTACGACATCAACGTCATTGTCCTGTCAGGTCAGTCCAACTCCGAGGACGCAGACAGCGTGCCGATGATGGCGCGAACCGCCAGCCCAATGGTGAAGATGCTGGACGCCATTCGGCCTCGTCACTTCACCGGAACCGTCGGCTTGGCAGGGTTCACCAACGCTGTCGGCGCCGAGTATGTCGCCAGTCAGAGCCACTGGGGTGGCAACATGGCGCCGGCGGTCGGCGACGTGCTTGAGCAGCTGATCGAGGATGTGAACGGCAAGACCTTTGCTGTGCATGGCCGCACGGTCGTTCCGGTTCACATCGGAATGTCGTCCTCGTCTTATGCGCAGATCGGCCACGGGACGGCGCACTTCAGCACCATCGAGAGCTGGTTCGCGGCCGCCAAGACGTCGGCTGACGCGGCCGGCAAATCCATCGGCATCATCGCCGGGGCCTGGCTGCACGGCGCAGACAGCTATGACAACAGCATCGGCCAAGCGGCGTCCGAAACCGGCATCGACACCTACTGGGATCAGGTGTTGACCTATCTCCAAACCGGCAAGCTGGGCCGGACCGACGCCTTCCCCATCGGCTTCGTCGGTAGCCATGCCCATCTGCGCGGCGGCAATGACATCAATCCATTCGTGGCCGAGGCCGAGGCAGCCCTGATTGCCGCCAACCCGACCAAATATTTCATGGTCAACGGCGAAGGGCAGTTCTTCTTTGACGGTCGCCGGCGGGGGTTCGCGGGCTCCGGTGTCCATCACAGCGCCCGCGAGGCTGCGACTATCGGGGCGCACATCGGCTGGTGGGTCCATGAGGTCGTCAGCCTCGGACATAGCTGGAACAGCTGCGTCCCAACCTTCGCCCGCACCGGTGCTGCTCAGGTTACGATGAGCGGTCTGCCCAACAGCGGTTGGGAATGGGACTTCTACGCCACGGGTCTGCAACCGACGTTGGCCCAAGCCAATCACGGTTGGTTCTTCTACGACCCAGCCTCGCCCAGCACCGAACTGGCATTGACGCGACCGCCCCACGCTGGAGCGGGCGGCACGCTGGTCGCCGACTTTGTCTCGGCGTTGCCCACCAATTTGTTGGTCCGTTACGGCGCTCGCGCGGCCGGGTCGACCATTGCCGGCAACGACATTTGGAAGCCGACCGCGCCGATTCTCTTCGCCATCAACGGCGAGGACGTGCCGCTCCATCGCAACATCCCCGCACTAAACAAGGTGATCCCCTAATGGCCGTCTGGGCTCCATCGACCTCGAACCTTGTGTTCGAACATCACTTCGGCGGAAGCCAGGCCAGCAGCCTGGTCAACCACGTGACCGGCGCTGCCGTCGCCAGCGTCAGCGGAACCTGGTCCGGCGGGACCGGGTACATGGACATCAATGGCAACACTGGTCCGCGCGTGGATTTCGGCTTCGCGATCCAGCAACGTCTCGCCACCGTTGTCGCGGTAGTCGACCCCAATACCGCGCTGGCTTTCCTCGCCAGCTCCGGGACCAATCC
>JAQGIK010000050.1 GCA_028291265.1 Caulobacter sp.
CATGCCGGGCTTGATGGTGTGGGTGTAGCGGCCGAAGCGCTCGACGGTGAACTCGCGCCCCTGCGGGACGATCTTGAGCACGCTGAAGGCCAGGAACAGCGCCAGAAGCACGAACCCGACCGCGAAAATCCAGAACATCGATGGCCCTCCCAATCTGAACTTGAGATGACCCTAGCCGAGGTTCCCTTCAAGGGCGAGCGGCGCCGATTGTCCGAACGGTTGTTGGACTATTCCTTCGGCGCGGCGTCCGGGTTTTCCTTGTCCTTGAGGGCCGGATCGTCGGGGCCCATGCGCTGGACGGTGCGGACCGAGGCCGCCAGCTTGCCGGCCAGGCCCTCGCCCTTGCGGGCCACGGCCAGTTCGGCCTTGCGGCTTTCGGGGCTGCAGGCCGGGAATTGCGACAGGCGGGCGGCGAAGCCGCTGTTGAACGATTGCTTGAGGCGGGCCTCGAAGGCCTCGTCGGCCTGTTCGGTGTTGATCAGCTCGGCCATGCGGTCGCGCCAGCGCTGGTCGCTGTCGCCGCCGCAGACCTGGCGCAGGGCGTGGCTCTCGCCGATGGCGTAGGCCAGATCGACCAGCGCCTGGCGCTCGGGCGGCGGGCGCTCCTGGGCCAGGGCCGGGGCGGCGACGAGCAGGGCGGCCAAAACGGGAAGAACGCGTTTCATGCGGCCATCTGGTTCAAATCTCGCACCAACATCAAGCCTATTCCCCTCTTCCGATTATCCCGACGAAAGTCGGGACCCAGTGTCCGCCGGCGGAGCCGGCACAGCTCTGATCAGCGCCAGCCTGTCTTCTGATTTGCCAGCTGGGTCCCGACTTTCGTCGGGATGATCGGAAATATTGGAAGGGCTCAGTCCAGCATGATGGCGCTGAGCAGGCGGCCGTAATCGGGCTCTCCGGCCTTGAAGGCGCGGCGGTTGGAATAGAAGAGGCCGTCTTCCGTGCAGGTGTCGCGGCCGACCCATTCGGCCTGGCGCACGCCGGCTTCGGCGAGGCGCGACAGCACGAAGCCCGGCAGGTCGAACTGGCGCTTGCCCGGGGCGCCGGGGATGAACCAGGCGGCGTGGGCCGGATCGGCCTCGAGGAAGACGGCTTCGAACTCCTCGCCGACCTCGTAGGAGGCCTGGCTGATGCAGGGGCCGACGGCGGCGACCATGTCGGCGCGGTTGGCGCCCAGGCGCTCCATGGCGGCGACGGTCTCGGCGACGATGCCGGACTCTCCCTTGGGGCCCAGGGCGCCCTTCCAGCCGGCGTGGGCGGCGGCGACCACCCGGGCCTTCGGATCGGCGATCAGCACCGGGGCGCAGTCGGCGTGCAGGGCGCCGCAGACGACGCTGCGCTGGCCGGTGACGACGCCGTCGCCCTCGGGGCGGTAGCGGCCCCAGGGGGCCTCGGCGGTCAGAGCCCGGGCCGAATGGATCTGGTAGCAGGTGTTGAGGGCGTCGGGCATGACGCCGAACCAGCCGGCGGCGCGGGCCCGGTTTTCCTCGACGTCGGCCGCCTCGTCGGACGAGCCGCGGCCGACGTTCAGGCTGTCGAACAGGCCTTTGGAGACCCCGCCCTGGCGGGTGAAGAAGGCGTGGCGCACGCCCGGCAGACCGCTGAGCAGCGGCGACTGGACGGGGCCCAAAACCTTGGCGGGGAGGCTCACGCCGTCAGGACGCGCGGCAGCTTGAAGCGCACCGTCTCGCGCATCGGCGCCACCTCCTCGATGGTCAGGTCGAAGCGACGTTCCAGCCGGTCGATCAGTTCCTGGACCAACAGTTCGGGGGCCGAGGCCCCGGCGGTGACGCCAACGCTGCTGACGCCGTCCAGCCACGCGTCCTTCAGGTCGGCGGCCTTGTCGATCAGATAGGCGCCCTTGACCCCGGCCCGCTTGCCGACCTCGACCAGCCGCACGCTGTTGGAGCTGTTGGCCGAGCCGATGACCAGCAGAACCTCGCTGGCCTCGGCGATGGCCTTGACCGCCTCCTGGCGGTTGGTGGTGGCGTAGCAGATGTCTTCCTTGTGCGGCGTCGAGATGCCGGGGAAGCGGGCCTGCAGGGCTTCGATGATATGGGCGGTGTCGTCGACCGACAGGGTGGTCTGGGTGACGAAGGCGACGTTCATCGGGTCCTTCGGGGCGAAGGTCGCCACGTCCTCGACGGTCTCGATCAGCTTGACCACGCCTTCGGGCAGCTGGCCCATGGTGCCGATCACCTCGGGGTGGCCCTTGTGGCCGATCAGCACGATCTCGCGGCCGTGCTGGTGGTGGCGCTGGGCCTCGACATGGACCTTGGAGACCAGCGGGCAGGTGGCGTCGAGGTAGAGCATCTGCCGGTCGCGGGCCTCGGCCGGCACGCTCTTGGGCACGCCGTGGGCGGAGAAGATGATCGGCCGGTCGATCGGGCATTCGTCGACCTCCTCGACGAACACCGCGCCCATGGCCTTCAGCCGGTCGACGACGAAGCGGTTGTGGACGATCTCGTGGCGCACATAGACCGGGGCGCCGTACTTCTCGATGGCCTTCTCGACGATCTGGATGGCCCGGTCGACGCCGGCGCAGAAGCCGCGCGGGCTGGCGAGCAGAACCTTCAAAGCAGGCTTGGCGGCGATGGTGGCGTCCATGGCGTCTAGTTAGGGCGTTGCGGGGTCAGCCGCCAGTCTGAAGGCCGAAACGGCGGACGGTTTCGCCTGCCGCGCTTCGTTACATTGCAGGGCCACGCATATGCCTTTATCAGCGGAGAAGAGTTTCAAAGAGGATCGGCCCCTTCGGCCGCCTTCAAACGCCAAGTTTCTGTCGGGACCCGCATGCGCCGTTTCTTCACCTACGCCCTCGCGGGCCTGCTCCTCGTCTCCGCCCCGGCCGCCATGGCCCAGGGACGCGGCAACCGCGACGCCGATCGCAAGCAGGACGAAGACAACGCCAAGAAGAAGGCGCGCGACAAGGAATGGAACCAGCCGGAAGCGCCGCTGCCGGCCCTGCGCAACGCCGGTCCCTGCCCCTATGTGAAGGTGCTGTACGACGCCGGCCGCTACATCGAGTTCGACGGCAAGGAATCGGCCAACAGCGTCGTCTACAGCGGCGAGATCCAGGGCCTGTCGTCGGGCTGCGAGTACAAGGACGCCGAGCCGATCCGCGTCTCGCTCGAGGCCCTGTTCGCCCTCGGCAAGGGCCCCAAGGCGACGAGCGACCGCAAGACCTACCGCTACTGGGTGGCGGTCACCACGCGCAACTCGGCGGTGATCACCAAGGAATATTTCGACCTGCCGGTGAAGTTCAACAGTGACCGCACCATGGTCACCGAGAAGCTGGAAGGCATCGTCATTCCCCGCGCCAGCCTGGAAACCAGCGGCGCCAACTTCGAGGTGCTGATCGGCTTCGACGTCACCCCGCAGATGGCCGAGTTCAACCGCGACGGCAAACGCTTCCGCGTCTCGGCCGGGGCCCCCAAGGCCGCCGATTCCAATTAGTCGCCTACCTGACTTAGAATACCTCCATGACCGATCTTAAGACGACGCTGGGCGAGGCGGCCGCCGCCGCTTTCGCCGAATTGGGGATTCCGCCGGAGCTGGGCCGGGTCACCCCGTCCGACCGACCCGACCTTGCCGATTTCCAGTCCAACGGGGCCATGGCCGGGGCGAAAGTCGCCGGCAAGCCGCCGCGCGAGATCGCCCAGTATGTCGTCGACCGCCTGGCCGGCGACCCCAACCTGGCGTCCGTCGAGATCGCCGGCCTGGGCTTCATCAACATGCGGGTCAGCCCGGCCGCCCTGTCGGCGCGGGCCAACGAGATCGCCGCCGACCCGCGCAAGGGCGCCGTCGAGACCCCGGACTCCCGCCGGGTGATCATCGACTACGCCGGGCCCAACGTCGCCAAGCCGATGCATGTCGGCCACCTGCGCGCCTCGATCATCGGCGAGGCGGTCAAGCGCATCTACCGCTTCCGCGGCGACGTGGTGCTGGGCGACGCCCACTTCGGCGACTGGGGCTTCCAGATGGGGCTCTTGATCGTCGCGGCGATGGACGAGTTCCCCTTCGTCCGGGCCCTGATGGACCGGCTGGTCACCGCGCCCGGCGGCTTCGCCGAGGCCGACAGCCAGCGCGTGCTTGAGGAATTGGGAAGGCACATCACCCTGGCCGACCTCGACCGGATGTACCCGCTGGCCGCCGGCAAGGCCAAGACCGACGTCGACTACCGCGACCGGGCCCGCAAGGCGACGGCCGAACTGCAGGGCGGCCGCTTCGGCTACCGGCTGCTGTGGAAGCATTTCGTCAATGTCAGCCGGGTGGCGCTGGAGCGCGAGTTCCACGCCCTGGGCGTCGATTTCGACCTGTGGAAGGGCGAGAGCGACGCCGATCCGCTGATCGCCGGCATGGTCGACGAGCTGCAGGCCAAGGGCCTGCTGGTCGAGGACCAGGGCGCGCGGGTGGTGCATGTCGCCCGGCCCGGCGAGACCAAGAAGAAGAAGCTGGAGGACGGCTCGACGGTCACCGTGCCCTCGCCCGACCCGCTGCTGGTGGTGTCGTCGGAAGGTTCGGCCATGTACGGCACGACCGACCTGGCGACGATCCTCGATCGGCGCAAGAGCTTCGACCCGCAGCTGATCCTCTACTGCGTCGACCAGCGCCAGGCCGACCATTTCGAGCAGGTGTTCCGGGCCGCCTACCTGGCCGGCTACGCCGTGCCCGGCGGACTGGAGCACATCGGCTTCGGGACCATGAACGGGCCGGACGGCAAGCCGTTCAAGACCCGCGAGGGCGGGGTGCTGAAGCTGCACGACCTGATCGAGATGGCGCGCGAAAAAGCGCGGGAGCGGCTGCATGAGGCGGGCCTCGGCAGCGAGTTTCCGCCCGAGGAGTTCGAGGAGGTCGCCCACAAGGTGGCCGTGGCGGCGCTGAAGTTCGCCGACCTCAGCAACTATCGCGGCACCAGCTACATCTTCGACCTCGACCGCTTCACCGCCTTCGAGGGCAAGACCGGGCCCTACCTGCTGTACCAGGCGGTGCGGATCAAATCGGTGCTGCGCCGGGCCGAGGCCGAAGGGGTCACCCCCTCGAAGATATCGGTCAAGGAGCCGGCCGAGCGCGAACTGGTGCTGATGCTCGACGCCTTCGACGCGGCCACGAACGAGGCCTACGACAAGAAGGCCCCCAACTTCGTCGCCGACCACGCCTTCAAGCTGGCCCAGACGTTCTCGAAGTTCTACGCCGCCTGCCCGATCATGAGCGCCGACAACGACGCCATCCGCGGCAGCCGCCTGCGTCTGGCGCGGGCGACGCTGGACCAGCTGGAACTGGCGCTGGACCTGCTGGGCATCGAGACGCCGGAGCGGATGTAGGGCTCTCCGCCCCCGCGAGGGGGCGGAGGACGGTTCGGAGCGTCAGCGACGGACCAGGAGGCGGGGCAACGCCGGCGGTGGGGGTTCTAATCCTGAACCGACGGCGGAGCCCCCCTCGGTTTGGCTCGCTTGCAGCGCTCGCCAAAGGACGGTTCCCCCGCCAAGCGGGGGAGTGCGAAGCCGCCGCTCTCCCATGAAGCCTAGTGCCGGCAGCCGCAGCCTTTGCCGCCGTGGCCGCCCTTGTGGCCGCCGCGGCCGCCGATGCGGACGCTGACGCTGGCCCGCGCCGAGGCGTAGGCGCCGGCGCTGGCCCCCGCGCCGGCTTCGGCGTAGCCGCCGCCCCCGCCGCCGCCTCCACCGCCATCGATGTATTCGGGGCCGACCCCGCCGCCGCCCCAGAAGAAGCTGTCGCTCAGGCGGATCTCGCCGCAGCTTTCGATCATTCGGCCCTGGGCGTCGAAGCGCTGGCGGCAGCGTTCGCGGCCCCAATCTTCGTGGTCTCTGGCATCGCGGCCCTCGTCGTGGCGTTCCCAGCCGCCACGCGCCTCATAGCCCCAGCTGTAGCCCCCGCGCTCTTCATAGGTCCGGCGCGCGCCGTAGCGATCCTCGCCGCCTTCGTAGATCAGCGGCCCGCCGGTCCGGGCCTCCTCGTCGTGATAGACGGGCTCGCCCGTGTAGCCGCGGTCGTCGTGGTAGACCGGTTCGCCCACATAGCCCCGGTCGTCCTGGTAAACCGGCTCGCCGACATAGCCACGCGGCTCTTCCCGATAGACCGGCTCACCGACGTAGCCACGCGGCTCCTCGTAGTGAACCGGCGGCGCGGCCTGCGGCGGCGGCGGCTCATAGCGGCGGTTGGGATCTTCGATGGTGTAGCCCGGCGGCAGGCAATAGCCCTGGCAACCTATCTGGCCCTGAACCGGGGCGCCGACACGCTCGCTGGTTTCGCTGCGATAGCTGTAGCCCGAGCCGCCGCCACCGCTGCGCTGGTAGGCGTAGGCGTCGCCGGACACGGCGGCGGCCGGGGCCCGGTAGGGTTCGGCGGCCAGGGCGCAGACCGGGCTCAGGGCCAGGGCGCCCAGGAGGACGGCGGGGGCCAGCAACAGGACTGTGGTTCGCATCGGCCGGACTCCTGGCGCGGGTACAGGAACGGCAGGCTACGCCTCGAAACCGGGGGCCGCGACGCTCTGCGCCCGGCGGGCGAGGGACAGGGTTAAGGCGCCCCCTGGCTGGTGCTTTTTAACGGTTGCGGCGGCTGGCCCTTAAAAGTCGACCGCGACGCCCTTGCGTTCCCAGTCGCCGTAGCGGGTCGGCTCGGGCCCGGCCGGGCCGCCGTCTTCGGGCGGACGGTCCTGCGGCGTCTCGGCCGCCTTGCGCGCCGCGGCCTCTTCCAGCGCCCGCCGGGCGGCCGGGGTCAGGACCTTGCCCGGCGCGGCGCCGGGAACAGCCGGCGACTCCTGAACAAGATTTAATCGAACACCGTCTTGCGGATCGTTTTCCATGATGGTCTACGCGCGCTCCCAACAACAACGACAAGTATAAGGAAAGATTACAACCATGTCACGTTGGCCATATGTGTTTTTCGCCGCCGCCTGCTTCTACATCATGATCGGCGTCTGCTGGGGTATGTACATGGGCATCACCCATGACACCGCCACCGCCCCCGGTCACGCCCACCTCAATCTGCTCGGCTTCGTCAGCCTGTCGATCATGGGCGGCTTCTACGCCCTGCTCGGCAAGGAGACCCCGAACTGGCTGATCGCCACCAACTTCGGCTTCATGAACCTCGGCGTCTGCCTGCTGGCCCCCGCCCTGTTCCTGCTGCTGTCGCAACGGGTGGCTGAGGCCCAGGTCGTGCCGGTGTTCATGATCGGCGAGTTCTCCATCCTGTTCGGCTTCCTGGCCTTCGGTGCGGCCGTCATCGGCGGCCTGCGCCGGGCCGGCAAGGCAAGATCGGGGCTGCAGGCTTTCGCCGCCGCTTGACCAAACTGGGGAACACCGTTCTCCTGCAGGGGCGGCTTCTGGAGGGAAGCCGCCCTTCTTCATGGCAATCGGGGGAACGATCATGCCGCGAGTCTCACTGGCCTTCCTGACCACCGCCGCTCTCATCGCCCTCGCCGGCATGGCCTGGGGCTCCCAGATGGGGGCCAGCGGCGATCACACGATGATGCCGGCCCACGCCCACCTCAACCTGCTCGGCTTCGTCGCCCTGTCGATCATGGGCGGGGTCTACGCCCTGCCCGGCATGCGCTTCAACGCCATGGTGGCCTGGGGCAACTACGCCCTCTCCACCGCCGGGGCGGTGCTGATGGCCGTATTGCTGCCGCAGGTGCTGCTGCAGAAGATGTCGGGGCAGATCATGATGTTCGCCGAGATTCCGGCCATCCTCGGCATGCTGCTGTTCCTCGTCTCGCTGCTCGGCAACTGGCGCCGGCCGGCCGCCGCCTGATTTTCTTGATCCCCGCGCCTGAAAGGCGCAGGGGAGCGGCGTGACCCAAGCACCTTCCGACGACCTGGCCGCCCGCCGCGCGGCCCTCACCCTTCTTGAAGCCGCTCTGGACCGCCGGGGCGGCATCGACGAGGCCGCCGCCGCCGGCCCCTTGAAGGCGCTCGACGGCCGCGACCGCGCCTTCGCCCGGGCTTTGACCCTCAGCACCCTGCGCCGGCTCGGCCACATCGACCGGCTGCTGGCCCCCAAGCTGAACCGCGAGCCGCCGCCGCGCATCCGCAACCTGCTGCGCCTGGGCGTCGCCCAGCTGTTCTGGTTCGACACGCCCGACCACGCGGCCGTCTCGACCAGCGTCGACATCGCCGCCGCCGACAAGGCCGGCCGGGCCTTCAAGGGCCTGGTCAACGCCGTGCTGCGCGGCCTGTTGCGCGACGGGGCGCCGGCCGACGATCCCGAGGCCCTGTGTCCGCCGTGGCTGTTCGCCCGCTGGACCAACGCCTGGGGCCCGGAAGCCGCCCGCGCCATCGCCGCGCAGATCGCCAATGAACCGGCCACCGACCTCACCGTCCGCGCCAACGACGACATCGAACTGCTGACCGCCCAGCTGGACGCCGTCGCCTTGCCCGGCGGCACGGTCCGGGTCGCCCAGCGCGGCGATGTCGCCCAATGGCCAGGCTTCGCCGAGGGCCGCTGGTGGGTCCAGGACGCCGCCGCCGCCATCCCCGCCCGCCTGTTGCACGCCAACGCCGAACAGACGGCGCTCGACCTCTGCGCGGCGCCGGGCGGCAAGACCCTGCAGCTGGCCGTCAGCGGCGCGAAGACCGTCGCCGTCGATCGCTCCGAGGAGCGGCTGAAGCGGGTGACCGAAAACCTCGCCCGCATGAGCCTGAGCGCCGAGGTGGTCGCCGCCGACGCCGGCCGCTGGGACGATAGCCGCACCTTCGACGCCGTCCTGCTCGACGCCCCCTGCTCGGCCACCGGCACCTTCCGTCGCCACCCGGACGTCCTGTGGGCCGCCAGCCCCGGCGACATCGCCAAGCTGGCCGCCGTGCAGTCGCGGCTGCTCGACAGCGCCGCGGCCCGCACCGCGCCGGGCGGCCGGCTGGTCTACTGCGTCTGCTCGCTGGAGCCGGAAGAGGGCGAGGGCCAGGTTCGCGCCTTCCTCAACCGCCACCCCGAGTTCGGCACCGAACCCTGCGCCGAGGGCGAAGGCGGGGCGCCGGCTGCTTCGTTGACCCGCGAGGGCTGGCTGCGCCTGCTGCCGCACCAGCGCGAGGGCGGCCAGGACGGCTTCTTCGCCGCGCGGCTGAAGCGAAACTAGCCCCACAGCTTCGACTCCGCTAAGCCATGGGGCCATGATCATCGCCCCCTCCATCCTGGCGTCGGACTTCGCCAAGCTCGGCGAGGAGTGCCGCGCCATCGAGGCCGCCGGCGCCGACTGGGTGCACGTCGACGTCATGGACGGCCACTTCGTGCCCAACATCACCATCGGCCCGGACGTGGTGAAGGCCCTGCGGCCGCATGTCAGCATTCCTTTCGACTGCCATCTGATGATCAGCCCGGCCGATCCCTACCTCGAGGCCTTCCGCGAGGCCGGGGCCGACATGATCAGCATCCATCCCGAAGCGGGGCCGCACCTCAACCGCAGCCTGACCCGCATCCGCCAGCTGGGAGCCAAGGCGGGGGTGGTGTTCAACCCCTCCACCAGCCCGTCGGTCATCGAATACATGATGGACGACATCGACCTGATCCTGGTGATGAGCATCAATCCGGGCTTCGGCGGCCAGAGCTTCATGCCCTCGCAGCTGAGGAAGATCGAAACCCTGCGCGGGATGATCGACGCCTCGGGCAAGGACATCTGGCTGGAGGTCGACGGCGGCGTGAACCCGACCACCGCCCGCCAGTGCGCCGACGCCGGGGCCACGGCCCTGGTCGCCGGCTCGGCCGTGTTCAAGGGCGGGCCGGGCGCCTATGCCGGCAACATCGCCGCCTTAAGGGGCTGACGGGGGCCTTAGGAGTGAAGCCGCCGCGCCGCGATATCGCCGGACCTGCCCTCACCGTCGTTCGGGGCTGGGCCGGGGCTGCCCGCCGCCAGGGCGAGCAGGAGTGGTTCGGCAATCCGCTGCACCAGCTGATGCTCAGCCGCCCGGCCGTCGAGGGCTTCGCCGCCAACCCGCGCGACCGCCGGCCGGTAAACAGCGCCGAGGGCCGCCGCCTGCTGCAGGGCATCTTCGACCTGGCCGGCACGCGGATGAGCGTCGGGTCGGGTGGCGACCCCTTCGACAAGCCCAGCCCCGACCGGGCCTTCGCCATCGCCCTGCACCGGATGGGCTGGCTGCACGACCTGGTGGCGCAGGACGACGCCGGGGCCGGCGCGGCCTTGAGGCTGATCGCCGACTGGCGGCGCATCTTCGGCCGCTGGAACGGTTTTTCCTGGGGACCAGACTGCCTGGAGCGGCGGGTGTTCAACCTCAGCTGCGCCGCCCGGCGCCTGGCCGCCCTCGCCTCCGACGCCGAGCGCGGCGAGCTGGCCAATGATCTGGCCCGCCAGGCCCGGCACCTGGCCGACATCTCCATCCAGCCCGAACGGGCCCTGCAGCGGGCCGTGGTGGTCGGCGTCGCCGGCTGCGCCCTGGCCGGCGAGGCGGGCGAGCAGCTGATCGACAGATCGATGGCCGCCCTGCAGGCGGGCCTGCCGACGGCCGTCGCGCCGGACGGCATGCACGCCAGCCGCTCGCCGCAGGCGGGGCTGGAACTGCTGTTCGACCTGCTGACCCTCGACGAGGCCCTGCACCAGCGCGGCCAGGCCTGTCCCGACGAGATGAGCCGGGCCATCGACCGCCTCAGCGCCGCGGCCCGCTTCTTCACCCTGCCGGACGGGCGCCTCGCCAGCTTCCAGGGCGGCGAAGCCGTGCCCGCCCAGCGCATCGCCGCCGCCCTGGCCCACGACGAGGAGGCCGGCCCGCCGCCGCTGAAGGCGCCGCACGGCGGCTACTACCGGCTCGACGGGGCCGGCCTGACCCTGATGCTGGATGGCGCGGCGCCGGCTGGAGGGCCCTGGAGCGCCACCGCCTGCGCCCAGACGCTGGGGCTGGAGATTCTGGCCGGGGCCGACCGGCTGGTCACCGGCTGCGCCTGGAGCCCCGACGCCGCCGCCCCCCAGGCCCTGCGCCTGACCGACGGGGCCAGCACCGCCTCCCTCTCCGACGCTTCGGCCGGCGAGCCGCTGCGCGGTCTCACCGCCTGGGGCATCGGGCCCCGCCTCGAGGGCGCCGCCAGGCAGGTGGACGTGCGCCGTCACGACGCCGACGCCGGGGTCTGGCTGGAGTGCAGCCACGACGGCTGGGCCGCTGACTTCGGCCTGATCCACGACCGCCGCCTCTACCTCGACCTGGCGGCCGGCGAGCTGCGCGGCGAGGACGCCTTCCGCCCGGTCGCGGAGGGCCCGCCGGCCGACGGCCCGCGCCGCTACCTGCCCTTCACCGTCCGCTTCCACCTCCACCCCGACGCCCGCGCCAGCCTGGCCCGCGACGGCAAGAGCGTGCTGCTGAAAGGGCCCACCGACCAGGGCTGGTGGCTGCGCAACGACGCCATCTCGGTGTCGGTCGAGCCCAGCGCCCACTTCGAGAACGGCCGCCCGCGCCGCTCGACCCAGGTGGTGCTGACCGGCCAGGTGCGGGTCGATGTGGGCGGCCGCATCCGCTGGAAAATGTCGCGGGCCGAGGGCTAGTGCGTCCTTCGACACGCCCGCTGCGCGGGCTGCTCAGGATGACCAGCTTGGTTTGGCTTCACAACAGTCAGTCATGCTAAGCAGCGGCCACAGGCCGCGTGTCGAAGCACGCACACTGGCGACTCCATCCGACTTGCGCTAAGAGCCGCCTCGTCTCAGCGACTGGCGCATCAGGTGGATCACCACCGGGGAGCTGACGACGCCATCTGCCGCGCGCCTGGGCGAGACCTCACAGCCACCCCGCCGGAGTCCGCCATGCCCGCCGCCCCCGATTTCCCGCCTTCGCCCGATCTGGTCGTCGCCAGGCGGGCGCTGATCTCCGTGTCCGACAAGACCGGGCTGATCGAGACGGCGCGGGCGCTGCACGACCTCGGCGTCGAGCTGGTCTCGACCGGCGGCACCAAGGGCGCCATCGCGGCGGCCGGGCTGCCGGTCAAGGACGTGGCCGACCTGACCGGGTTCCCCGAGATGATGGACGGGCGGGTCAAGACCCTGCACCCCGTCGTCCACGGCGGCCTGCTGGGCGTGCGCCAGGCGGCGAGCCATGCGGCGGCGATGGAGGAGCACGGCATCGGCGGCATCGATATCCTCTATGTGAACCTCTATCCGTTCGAGGCGACGGTGGCGGCCGGCGGCGACTTCGAAACCTGCGTCGAGAACATCGACATCGGCGGCCCGGCGATGATCCGCTCGGCGGCCAAGAACCACGGCTACGTCGCCGTCTGCACCGCCCCGGAAGACATGGCCCGGGTGGTCGAGGCGCTGAAGGCCGGCGGGACCACGCTGGCCCTGCGCAAGGATCTGGCCGCGCGCGCGTTCGCCCGCACCGCCACCTACGACGCGGCCATCAGCGGCTGGTTCGCCAAACAGCTGGGCGAGACCGCCCCCGCCCGCCGGGCCATCGGCGGCGAGCTGCGCCAGACCCTGCGCTATGGCGAGAACCCGCACCAGTCGGCGGCCTTCTACGTCACCGGCGAGGCCCGCCCCGGCGTCGCCAACGCCCGCCAGCTGCAGGGCAAGGAGCTCAGCTACAACAACATCGCCGACACCGACGCCGCCTTCGAACTGGCCGCCGAGTTCGACCAGCCGGCCTGCATCATCGTCAAGCACGCCAACCCCTGCGGCGTCGGCCTCGGCGCCGACCTGAAGGAGGCCTACGCCCGGGCCCTGGCCTGCGATCCGGTCTCGGCCTTCGGCGGCATCGTGGCCGTCAACCGCCGGCTCGACCGCGCCACGGCGATGCAGGTCTGCGAGACCTTCACCGAGGTGGTCATCGCGCCCGAGGCCGACGACGACGCGGTCGCCGTGTTCGAGGCCAAGAAGAACCTGCGCCTGCTCGTCACCGGCGCCATGCCCGACGCCTTCTCCACCGGCGAGGTGTTCCGCTCGGTCTCCGGCGGCTTCCTGGTGCAGTCGCGCGACACCGCCCGGCTGACGGCGGCCGACCTCAAGGTGGTCACCAAGCGCGCGCCCACCGACGAGGAAGTCCGCGACATGCTGTTCGCCTTCACCGTCGCCAAGCATGTGAAGTCCAACGCCATCGTTTTCGCCCGCGGCGGCCAGACCCTGGGCGTCGGGGCCGGCCAGATGAACCGCAAGGACAGCGCCCGCATCGCCGCCATCCGCGCCGCCGACTTCGGGCTGGACCTGAGCGGCAGCGCCTGCGCCTCGGAAGCCTTCTTCCCGTTCGCCGACGGCCTGATCCAGGCGGCGGAAGCGGGGGCGACGGCGGTGATCCAGCCGGGCGGCTCGATGCGCGACGCCGAGGTCATCGCCGCGGCCGACGCGGCCGGCATCGCCATGGTCTTCACCGGCGTGCGGGTGTTCCGCCACTGAGGCTGGCGGCGAACAGGGCGTTCAGTTCGCCCTGCGGGATCTGGCCCTGGGCGTAGGTAAAGGTCCCCTCGCGCTTCAACTCCTCGGCGGCGCGGCGGACCAGGCCCAGGGCGGCGCGGGCGATGGAGCCGCCGACGCTGATCCGCTGCACCCCGGCGTCGAGCAGGGCGCGCAGACCGCCCTCCATGGGGGTCAGGCCAGCGACGAGGTTGAGCGGGCCGTTCAGTTCGGCGACCAGGGTGCGGGCCGAGGCCAGATCGCCGACGCCGGGCACGAAGACGCAATCGGCTCCGGCCGCCAGGTAGCGGTTGCCCCGCGCGATGGCTTCGGCCAGGCCGCCGGCCTCGGGCATCATGGCCGCGTCGGTGCGGGCGTTGAGCACGAAGGCCTCGCCGCCGGCGGCGCGGGCGGCGGCGATGCGCTCGACGGCCAGGCCCTCGTCGATCAGGGCGTCGGGGTCGGCGCCGACATCCTCGATGTTGCCGCCCGCGGCGCCGGCCGCGATGGCCAGGCGGATGGTTTCGGCCACGGTTTCGGGGTCGTCCCCGAAACCGGCCTCGAGATCGGCGGTGACCGGCACCGGCGAGGCGGCCACGACCTGGGCGATACGGGCGATCATCTCCTCGCGGGTCACGGCGAGGCCGCGGTTGGCCACCCCGTAGTCGGGCTTGCCCAGCGAGAAGGCGATGCCGGCGCTGGTGGTGGCGATGGCCGGAAAGCCGGCGGCGGCCAGGATCGCGGCGCTGCCGGCGTCCCAGGCGTTGGGCAGGATGAAGCCGGCCGGCGCCCTGTGCAGAGCCAGCAATCTGTGGGCGGCGTCGGCTTGCCTGATCATCATCGGGTCCCCTTTGTCAGCTTCGATCTCGATGTGAACATAACCAGAACACAAAGGCGAATCCTAAATGTGAGTGAATGATCACTTGCAATCTTCCGTCCGCCTGTCATAGGCTCGGGCAAGACAGGGCGGGAAGACCGATGGACACCTTGGAAGGCCGCTGGGCCAGGCTCGAACCGCAGGCGGCGATGCACGGCCCGGCCGACAGCGACAAGCGCCCGGTCGCCCTGCTGTTCCACGGCTGCGGCGGGGTGCAGGCGCACCTGGACGACTATGCGGCGGAGGCCACCCGGGCCGGCTGGCGCTCGGTGATCGTCGACAGCTTCGCGCCGCGCGGCTGGAGCCGGGCCTATGGCCTGAGCTTCGTCTGCACGGGGACTCAGTTCTGGGGCTTCGAGCGGGCCGGCGACGTGCTGGCGACCCTCTACGGCATGGGCCAGCGCGACGACGTCGACGCCTCCCGCATCGTGCTGGTCGGCTGGAGCCACGGCGGCTGGGCGATCATGGACCTGATGACCATGCCCCTGGCCGGCCCGGCCGAGGCCCGCATCGGCGGGGCCGGCCCCGGCCTGCTGGACGGGGTCAAGGGCGCCTTCCTCAGCTATCCCTATGTCAACTTCGGCACGCGGGGGACCAAGCGCGACTGGCTCTACAAGCCCAAGGTCATGGGCGTCATCGCCCGCCGCGACCACCTGGGCGCCCCCAAACTGCACGAAGCCGCCTACGCCCGGGCCCGGGCCGGCGGGTGCGAGGTCGAGACGGTCATCGTCGAGGGCACCCACGCCTTCGACCAGCCGCAGGAAATGTTGATCGGCCTCTCGCCGATGCAGCGCGACGAGGGGCTGACGGCGGAGAACATCGCGCGGTTCGGAGGGTTTCTGGGCGGACTGTAGTCCCTTCTCCCGCTTGTCGGGAGAAGGTGGCCCGCGAAGCGGGTCGGATGAGGGCAGCGCCCGGCCTTAGGCGATTAGCAACAGCGCTGACCCGAGCCAGAACGCGCGCAGCCGGCAGAAGCCGGTGCTGCCCTTGTGTGTTCGCGATCTGTCATTGTGCCGTCTGCGGGCGGTCGTAGCCGCGACCGCCCGCGACGGCAGTGAGCCCGTATGCCCTCAGGAGTGATCCCGCGGATGAGCAGGGGCCGCTGTCGCCTTCTTCCAAACCCGAACAGTTGCATGCGGCATGACCGCGAACGTGCAAGGAAGGGATGAGAGGATGCCACAGACAGATGATGTTGTCGGTATCGATGTGTCGGCCGATCGGCTGGATGTTGTTGTTCTGGACAGCCGCCAAGCGCGGGCCTTTTCCAACCGGCCAGATGGCTGGGCGGAACTGGAGCGGTTCTTGTCTAACGGGCAAGTCCGGGCCATCGGCATCGAGCCGACAGCGGGCTACGAGCGAGGTGTTGTCCGCTTCCTGCAGGCCGCCGGCCTGCCAGTGCGGATGGTCAGCGGCTATCGGCTGAGGCGCTTTGCCCAGGCCTGTGGGGTGACGGCCAAGAACGACAAGCTCGACGCCTGGATGATCGCCCGCTTCGTCCAGACCGTACCCTGCCGCGAGCCCAGGCAGGATCCAGCGGCGGAAAGGCTGGCCGAACTGGTCGCCGTCCGCCGCCAGCTCAGTGAAGAAAAGGTCCGCCTTATCAACCAGGCCGGCCATCAACAGGACGCCCTGGTCAAGCGCATGACCACGCGCCGGCTCCGACGGATCGAGGCCGACATCCTGCTGCTCGACAGACGGTTGGCCGAGCAGGTTCAGGCCAACCCGGCCATGGCCGACAAAGAGCGCCTGCTGCGATCCATGAAGGGGGTCGGCCCAGTCCTTGCTCATACCCTTCTGGCCATGATGCCGGAGCTTGGCGAACTCACCGCTCGCCAGATCGCCGCGCTGGCCGGTGTCGCGCCCTACGATCACGACAGCGGCAAGCTCAAAGGAAAGCGCAGTATCTGGGGAGGACGCGCCGCCGTTCGCAACGTGGCCTACATGGCAGCCCTGTCCGCCTGCCGCGCCAACCCCGCCCTCAAAGCCTTCCACAAACGCCTGATCGACAACGGCAAGCCAGCCAAGGTCGCCCTCATCGCCGTCGTCCGGAAGATGCTCAACACCCTCAACGCCATGCTCAGAGACAACAAACCCTGGACACAGCTCGTCGCCTAGCCAAACACAGTTGCTCATCCGCCGGCTTCGCCGCCACCTTCTCCCGGCAAGCGGGAGAAGGGTAAGGTCACATCATGCGCAAACGTCTCGACCTCCTGCTCGTCGACCGCGGCCTGTTCGACAGCCGGGCCAAGGCGCGTGCCGCCATCGAGGCCGGTGGGGTTACCGTCGACGGCCGGGCCGCGACCAAGGCGTCGCTGGCCGTCGAGGAAGACGCCGAGATCGCCGCCGTCGCCGCCCATCCCTATGTCGGGCGCGGCGGCCTGAAGCTTGAGCATGCCCTGGCGCTGTGGCCGGTGACCGTCGAGGGCCGCACCGTGCTGGACGTCGGCGCCTCGACCGGCGGCTTCACCGAGGTCTGCCTCAAGCGCGGCGCGGCGGAGGTCTATGCCGTCGATGTCGGTCGCGATCAGCTGCACCCGCGCATCGCCGGCGACGACCGCGTCATCGAACTGTCGGGCCAGGACGCCCGCACCCTCGACACCGACCTGATCCCGACGGCGCCCCACCTGGTCGTCTGCGACCTAAGCTTCATTTCAGTGACCAAGGCGCTGGGACCGGCCCTGGCGCTGGCGGCGCCGGGCGCCGATCTGGTGCTGCTCGTAAAGCCGCAGTTCGAGGCCGGTCGCGACCGCGTGGGCCTGATTACCGATCCGGCCGTGCGCCAGGCGTGTCTGGCGGCCACGGCCGCCTGGGTCTCGGCGCAGGGCTGGACCGTCGAGGCGACCACCGACAGCCCGATCACCGGCGGCGACGGCAATCACGAGTTCCTGCTCTGGGCCCGCCGAGACGCGTGAGACGGGCCGCAACAGAAAACGGGCCCCGGTTTCCCGGGGCCCGCCTTCAATCCTTCAGGTCAGCCGGCGATCAATAACGACCGCTGGGACGCCAGTTGCCGTCACGGCTGCGGCAGACCTCGAACCCGCGCCAGCGACCGCCACGGTACTCCTGCACCCAGCGGCAGTTGTCGCGGCGATAGCTGATCCGCTTGGGATAGCTGGCGCAGCGGACGTTCTTGCGGCCGACTTCCTTGCCGGCGAATGCGCCGACGGTGCCGCCCAGCAGGGCGCCTTCGCCACGGTTGCCGTCGCCGGCCACCGCCGCGCCGAGCGCGCCGCCGATCAGGGCGCCGGCGACGGTGCCCTTGCGTTCAGCGCGCTTCTTTTCGTAGTGGCAGGGCGAACCGCCGCTGCCGTAGTCGCGATAGGACTGGGCCGCCACCACGGTGGGGGCGGTAAAGGCCGGGATGGCCAGGGCGGCCATGGCCGCCAGGGACACGATCTTGCGCATAACAGATACCTCTCTCTGCGTTTCGGGTGACATCCGCCCGACGTGGGGAGCGCCGGTGTCGCCTCTGGAAATGATGAACTCGGGTTCCTGAACGGGGGCTGAGCAGGGGGTTCATCTGTGTTGCCGGCGTCCATGGCTTGCGCCCGGACGCTCACGGCCATAACAACCGGCCAACCGGCGGGTTCCGCCAGGAGCAAGCCGCTGACCACCACCCGTGACATTGAAATCACACGCATCGGCGCCCAGGGCGACGGAATCGGCGAACGCGTCTTCGTTCCGCTGACCCTGCCCGGCGAAACCGTGCGCGCCCGCATCGATGGCGAGCGCGGCGAAATCGACGCGCTGCTGTCGACCAGCCCCGACCGCGTGACGCCGCCCTGTCCGCATTTCGGCGAGTGCGGCGGCTGCGCCCTGCAACACTGGGCGCCGGAGCCCTACCTGGCCTGGAAGCGCGAGCGGGTCATCGAGGCCCTGTCGCGCGAACAGCTGGAGACCGAGGTGCTCGCCACCTTCGCCTCGCCGCCGGCCTCGCGCCGCCGTCTGGCCCTGCATGCCCGGGCCGCCAAGGGCGGGGCCGTCGTCGGCTTCAAGGAGCGGCGCAGCTGGAAACTGGTCCCCATCGAGGTCTGCCCGATCAGCGATCCGCGCCTGGTCGCCGCCCTGCCGGCCTTGCGGGCCCTGGCCCGGCCCTTCCTGGAACATCCCAAGTCGGCCCCGACCCTGCACGTCACCCTGACCCGCACCGGCCTGGACATCGACATCACCGGCGTCGAGGCCAAGAGCGGCGGCCTCTCCGCAGACGCCCGGGTGCGGGCGGCGATGATCGCGCAAGAGGCCGACTTCGCCCGCGTCACCCTGGCCGGCGAGGCGGTCTATGTCGCCCGCGAGTGCGTGGTCACGCTCGGCCCGGCCCGCGTCGTCCTGCCGCCCGGCGCCTTCCTGCAGGCCGTCCCCCAGGCCGAAGCGGCCATGGCCGCCTTCGCCGTCGAGGCGGTCGGCGGCGCGGCCCGCATCGCCGACCTGTTCTGCGGGGTTGGCACCTTCACCTTCCGGCTGGCCCAGGTCGGCACGGTGCTGGCCGTCGACTCCTCATTGCCGGCCATCAACGCCCTGAAGGCCGGGGCTGGGGCCTCGCCGGGCCTGAAGAGCATCACCGCCGAGGCCCGCGACCTGACCAAGCGCCCGGTGCTGGCCCGCGAACTGGCCAAGATCGATGCCGTGGTCTTCGATCCGCCCCGGGCCGGCGCCCTCGAACAGGCCGGCGAGATCGGCCGCTCCAAGGTCGGGCGGGTGGTCGGCGTCTCCTGCAACCCGGCCACCTTCGCCCGCGACGCCAAGGTGCTGGTCGAGGCCGGCTTCAGGCTGGATCGGGTGCTGCCCGTCGACCAGTTCCTCTGGTCGCCGCACGTCGAACTGGTCGGGGTGTTTTCGCGGTAGGCGCCGCCCCGTCCTCCTCCACGCCGGGGAGGGTGGGCAATTCCGCCGTCGGCGCCTCGCCCGTCTGCCAGAACGTATGCCGCCTGTGCAGGCAGGGTTCGGTCCCGACCGGCAACGGGCTCACCGTCTCGCTCATCGGAAAGCCGTGCACCGGGTTGGCCGTCGCGCCCCGCAGTCCGACCACGTCCGGCTGCGGCTTCACCGCCTTCACCACCTCGCCGAACAGATCCATCTGGTCGCCGGCCTTGGGCGGGACCTTGAAGGCGGCCAGATCCATCGGCGGCATCTCGCCGTCGAGGCCGAACCGGCGTTTGGCGGCGGCGAAGCGGGCGGCGATCAGCTCGGCGACCGGCCCCTCGCCCTTCTGCCGCTTGCCCCAGTCGGCGGTGTAGTCGGCCCCGCCGCGCGTCTGGCGGATCAGCGACATCACCCGCGCCGCCCGGCCCGGATGGTCCGACGACAGCCACTGCTGGAACAGCGAGGAGATCTCGCGGGGCAGCCGCACGACCACATAGCCGGCCGTCCTCGCCCCGGCCTCGGCGCTGGCCTCCAGCACCGCCTCCAGCTCATGGTCGTTGAGCGCCGGGATGACCGGCGCGAACATCACCGCCGTCGGCACCCCGGCCGCGCTCAGCGCCCTGACCGCCTCCAGTCGCTTGCCCGGCGTGGCGGCGCGCGGCTCCATGCTGCGGGCCAGCTTGCGGTCGAGGGTGGTGATGGAGAGGGCCACCCGGCACAGCCCCTCGGCGGCGGCCGGCCCCAGAATGTCGAGGTCGCGCAGCACCAGGGCCGACTTGGTGATCAGGGTGAAGGGGTGCTTGAAGCGGTAGAGGGTTTCGATGACCCGGCGGGTGACCCGCATCTTCCGCTCGGCCGGCTGGTAGGGGTCGGTGTCGCCGCCGATGTGGATGACCTCGGGCCGGTAACTCTTCTTCGACAGCTCCTTGGCCAGCAGTTCATGGGCGAACGGCTTGAAGAACAGCTTGCTCTCGAAATCCAGGCCCGGCGACAGGCCTAGATAGGCGTGGGCGGGGCGGGCGTAGCAGTAGATGCAGCCGTGCTCGCAGCCGCGATAGGGATTGATCGACTTGTTGAACCCGATGTCCGGGCTGTCGTTGCTGGCGATGATGGTCTTGGCGTGGTCGGCCTGGACCACCGTGCGCAGCGGTTTTGGCTTCTCATCGTCGGCCGTCCAGCCGTCGTCGAACTCCTCCCGCTGCAGGGAGAGGAAGCGGCTGGTGTCGTTGGTGCGGGCGCCGCGGCCCTTGGTCTGGAGCGGTATGGGGGGCACGGGTGGAGCATACGCCAGAATGTGAACAAAACAAGAACTATGGTTTGGTAAGGATGGTTAACAAAACGGTACGAATGGGGCACATCGCCGGCCCGCGCGGGTTCGTGACGTCGACCCTGGCTATCGCTCGCTGACCGGCGCGCCGAGGAACGGCCAGACTTCCACCCATCCGTCCCTGTGGACGATGGCCAGGACCGACTCTCCGATCTGCGGGGTCCAATTGTAGCCGCAGGACGGTCCGGAATCGTAGGTGGCCGAGAAGGCGGCCGGGACGTCGCCGCGCAGGGCCGTCACGAGCCGAAGGTCGACATGGCCGGAGTTGTCCGAGATCGCCAGACTGCCACCCGGCGCCGTCGCGCCTCCGCTGTGCAGCTCGGCGAGTTCGGCCTTGGTGTGTGGGCGGGTCGCCGTCACCCGCGCTATGGCGACGGCGGCATCCTCGCCGGTCGCCTCCGTCCAGTAGGGGTCGGGCGCCACCATCAGTCGGCAGGCCTGGGCCGGCATGGCCACGGCCAGCGTCGCCAACGCGGCCACGGCGGCAAGCTTGATCGAAAGGGGATGGGCCAAGACCGACTCCGGTTAGGCTTGAGATCAGGAGCCCTAGTGAAGCACGGATGATCTCGGTCGTAATCCCCACCCTCGACGCGGCGCGCACCCTGCCGGTGACCCTGGCCAGCTTGGTCGGCGCCGCCGTCGAAGGGCTGGTCAAGGAGGTGCTGGTCGCCGACGCGGGCTCGGCCGACGCCACGCTGGAGATCGCCGACGACGCCGGGGCCAAGGTTGTCAGGGACGGTGTCGCCGCCGCCTGCGCCGCCGCTCGCGGCGACTGGCTGCTGATCCTCGAGCCGGGCGTGAAACTGTCGCCCGACTGGGAGACGGCGGCGGCCATTTTGATGGCCCGCGGCTGGGACCGGGCCGGCCGGTTCCGGGCTTCGAAGGACGGGCGCCGGCCCTCGCGCCTGCTGGCCGACGCCCTGCGGCTGCCGCTCAAGGGCGACGAGGGCCTGCTGGTTTCCCGCCGGCTCTACGACAAGGTCGGCGGCGGGGAGGGGCGTGAATTGCTAGGCCGACTGCGGGGGCGGATCGACCGACTGGACGCGCTCATCACCCGCTAGAGCCTCTGAGCAATATGTCTAGACATATTCATCTTGAGCAAACGGGGACAGGTTGAATTGCCGTCAACTTGGCCGCCCAGGGCTCACTCCAGCGGCGCGCGGCAATTCAACCTGTCCCCTCTGTCCCGGGCGCGTAGACCTGGCCGTATCACCTGACCTCAACAATCCCCGCCCCGGCGCCTACGCTCTGTCAACGCCGGCGCCAACATTTCCGGCGCCGGCCGCTACCGAAACATCACAATGAATCAAAGGCTTCGGGCAAACCACGCTCTTCCCACGACCGGGCCGTGGTACAATCGTTGACCGCTTCGATAAGCCCTAGCGGTCGCTACGCAGGTTCACGATCCGCTCGTACCGCGCCGCCTGGTCCAGGGTCGAGGTCGACTGGCCCCACATCCGGCGATAGGTCCAGTATCCGAAGGCGACCTTCTCGACGTATTCGCGGGTCTCGCGGGCCGGCAGGCTTTCCATGAACAGCAGGGCGTCGGCGTCCGGCTCCATGCGCTTGCGGGTCTTGATCACGGCGCCGGCCCCGCCGTTGTAGGCGGCGATCACCCGGAACAGGTCGTAGGCGTCGTCGCCTCCGCCCAGGCCCCGCTCCATCAGCCAGGTCATGTAGTCCTGTCCGATGCGCAGGTTCACCGGCGGATCGAACAGCGGCATGATGTTGTAGAGCAGGTTGTCGTCGCCGGCGGCTTCCGCCGCCGAGGTCGGCCGCACCTGCATCAGGCCGACGGCCCCGGCGTGGCTGTAGGCGTAGGGATTGAACCGGCTCTCCTGGCGCACCAGGGCGTAGATCAGCGCCTTGTCGAGGGTGAAGCCGCCATCCGGATAGAGCTCGGGGACATCGTAGGCCTCGGCGCGGTAGGGGCGGGCCTTCTTCTTGACCGGCGGCGGGCCGGGGGTGGGCGAGGGCGCGACCTGCAGCGGCGCCTTCAGCGTGACGATCAGGGTCTGCCAGTCCTTCTGGTCGGTGTCGCTGCGGGCCAGGGCCAGGCCGACGCGCAGTTCCTGGGCGGCCTCGACCGGGCGGTCGATCTGCACCAGGGCGGCGGCGCGCTGGGCCCGCTCGTCCCGTTCGATCAGGGACTCGGCCTTGCGCTGGTCGCGGGTCGAAACCTGGATCAGCAGCGGATTGCGGACCGGAACCGGCGGCGGTTCGAACACCGGTCGCGGGGCCGGGACGGCCTGGCTCAGAGCAATGGTCCGCCCACCCTCCATCTCCAGCTTCCGCGTCGCGATCGTGCCGTAGAAGGTATAGGGCGTGCCCGCCGCGCGCTGGAAGTAGCCGCGGGCCGCCAGTTTGTCGCCCGTGCGCTCGGCGCAGCGGCCGGCCCAGAACCAGGCCGCCGAGCGCAGCCAGTCGTCGTTGCTGTCGTCCTCGGCGACCTTCAGGAAGAAGGCCTTGGCCTCGTCGACCTTGCCCAGCCGCCAGCCGGCCAGGCCGGCGATCCACGGCTCGTCGGCCGAGGGGGCCAGGGCCCAGGCCTCGGCCGTGCGGCCCGAATAGTAGGCGTCGCGGGCGGCGAAGCTGGCATCGCCCGCCGTCGTCTCGTTGCCGGCCTGCATCCAGACGCGGGCGGCGGCCAGGAAGTCCGGCTTCTCGGGCTCGCGGGCGCCGCGCGGCTGGCGCTTCTGGGCCAGGGCGTAGATGCGTTCGGCTCCGCCGAGGTCGGCGTAGTCGCCCAGCCAGTCGGCGAGCTCGCCATAGGTGGCGCGATAGGCGGTCGGGTGCATCAGTTTGACGAAGTAGACGTGGCCGACCAGCGAGCGGTCCTTGACCTTCTTGAGGGCGGCGTCGGCCTCATCGAAGTCGCCGCGGTCGGCGGCGGCGAAGGCGGCGCGGTAGCGGGCTTCATCGGGCTTGGACAGCGGGCCGTCGGCGGCCAGGGCCGGGGTGGCGATCCAGACGGCGGCCAGCATCAGGGCGACCAGGGCGGCCACCAGTCTGCAACGCTTCACGCCGGCTGCAACCATGCCGAAAACCCCCGAACTCGATTTCGCCGGCTCCCTTACAGGGATTGAACCGGCAAAAGGTTAAGCGCGGACGGCTTCGATACCCGAAACCCAAAAAGCCGCACGCGCTTCAGTGGAGCCCCCCACTGCAAGAGACGTGCAGCTTTAGGCAGGGCGACCCTGACGATCAAGCCTTTCGGTCAAGGTCAGCAGATCCTGCCAGGCTTTCTTCTTGGCTGCCGGCTGGCGCAACAGGAAGGCGGGGTGAAGTGTCGGCATGGCGGGCAGCTCGAGGGCGCCGTCCGTGGATTTCCATTCGAACCAGCGGCCGCGCATGGACAGGATGCCCTCGTCCCGTTTCAGCACGGCCTTGGCCGAGGCCCCGCCGGCCAGCAGCAGCATCCGCGGTTTGACCAGGGCGACGGCCCGCTCGACGAACGGGGCGCAGACCGCCTGTTCGGCCGGCGTCGGCGTGCGGTTGCCGGGCGGACGCCAGAAGACGGTGTTGGTGATGAACACCCGGTCGGTCAGCCCCGCCGCGCCCAGCATCTTGTCGAGCAGCTTGCCGGCCCGGCCGACGAACGGCTGGCCTTGCGCATCCTCGTCGCCGCCCGGCCCTTCGCCGATGACCATCACCGGCGCATCGACGGCGCCGCGATAGAAGACCGATTGCCGGGCGCCTTCGTAGCGCAGCGGACAGCCCTCGAAGGCGGCGATGGCCTCGCCCAGCTCTTCAATCGTGTTGGCGGCCGCCGCCATCGCCTGGGCCTGAGCCAGCGCCGCGCCGATATCGACATTGGGAACACCGGGCCGCACGGGCCGGATCGGGGTCGGCGGCGGAGGCGGCGGCGCGGGCCGCGCCCGGGCCTTGAGCCGCTCGGCCCCCTCCGCCAGCCGGTCGATGGCCGCATCGGCGTACAGCGCATCCACCCCCGCTTCGGCCCAGAAGGCGAGCAGGGCCTCTGCGGCGCGGCGGTCGGAGGCGGGAGTCATCGAGAGGAAGGATAGGGGCCCCAGGCTGCCCGGTCACCCCGGCAAGTTGCGCTTATTCGCCATTTGGGACGCCATTCCTGCTTGACCGCCGTTGCGTCTGGTTCAGATAAGCGTCGCAGAGGATCGAACGGGGACTTCACCATGAGCGACATCGACACGGCCGCCGAAGAACGCGAAGCCATGGAGTACGACGTCGTCATCGTCGGCGGCGGTCCCTCGGGCCTCGCGGCGGCGATCCGCCTCAAGCAGCTGGCCGCGGCAGCCGGGACCGAAGTCACGGTCGCCGTGCTGGAAAAGGGCTCGGAAGTCGGGGCCCACATCCTGTCGGGCGCGGTGATCGATCCCAAGGCGCTGAACGAGCTGATCCCCGACTGGAAGGAACAGGGCGCGCCGCTCGAGACGCCGGTGACCAAGGACAAGTTCCTGGTGCTCGGCCCGCAGGGCGAGCTGGACCTGCCGATGTTCGCCATGCCGCCGTTCATGCACAACGACGGCTGCTACATCGCCTCGCTCGGCAACGTCTGCCGCTGGCTGGCGACCCAGGCCGAGAACCTCGGCGTCGAAATCTATCCGGGCTTCGCGGCCAGCGACCTGGTCTACCGCGAGGACGGCTCGGTGAAGGGCGTCATCGTCGGCGTCGTCGGCGTCGGCAAGGACGGCGTCAGGAAGGGCTCCTACGAGCCCGGCATGGAACTGCACGGCAAGTACGTCTTCTTCGCCGAAGGCGTGCGCGGCTCGCTCTCCAAGATCCTGATCGACAGGTTCGACCTCTCGAAGGGCAAGAGCCCGCAGAAGTACGGCATCGGCATCAAGGAACTCTGGCAGGTGCCGGACAAGTGCCACCGCCCGGGCCTCGCCCAGCACACCACCGGCTGGCCGCTCGACAACGACACCGGCGGCGGCAGCTTCATGTACCACTTCGGGGACAACTACGTGGCCATCGGCTACGTCGTGCACCTCAACTACAAGAACCCCTGGATCTCGCCCTTCGACGAGTTCCAGCGCTTCAAGCACCACCCGTCGGTGAAGCCCTACCTGGAGGGCGGCAAGCGCATCGCCTACGGCGCCCGCGCCATCACCGAGGGCGGCTACCAGTCGGTGCCGAAGCTGACCTTCCCGGGCGGCGTGCTGATCGGCTGCTCGGCCGGCTTCGTCAACGTGCCCCGCATCAAGGGCAGCCACAACGCCATGAAGACCGGCATGCTGGCGGCCGAGGAAGCCTTCAAGGCCCTGCAGGCCGGCCGCCAGGCCGACGAACTGACCGCCTACCAGGACGCCTATGAAGGCAGCTGGGTGGCCAGGGAACTCAAGGTCGTCCGCAACGCCAAGCCGCTGTTGGGCATGCTCGGCACCTTCCTGGGCGGCGCCGCCGGCATGTTCGACATGTGGTGCGCCCACCTGCTGGGCGGCTTCTCCTTCTTCGGCACCCTGGCGCACAAGAAGACCGACGCCGCCTCAACGGGCCTGGCCGAGGACTACAAGGTCAAGGTCTATCCCAAGCCCGACGGCGTGATCAGCTTCGACAAGCTGTCGTCGGTCTTCCTGTCGGCCACCAACCACGAGGAAGACCAGCCGGCCCACCTGAAGCTCAAGGACCCGTCGGTTCCGATCAACGTCAACCTGCCCAAGTACGGCGAACCGGCGCGGCTCTACTGCCCGGCCGGGGTATATGAGGTGCTGTACGACGAGGCCGGGAACAACCCGAAGTTCCAGATCAACGCCCAGAACTGCGTCCACTGCAAAACCTGCGACATCAAGGACCCGTCGCAGAACATCGTCTGGACGACGCCGGAAGGCGGCGGCGGCCCCAACTACCCGAACATGTAGGGTCTGATCGTGTCGGGTGATCGTCCTGGTCTGTTGATATCTGCCTGGCGCCTGAACGCGCGGGTGATGCAGGTCATTTCAATCATCCTGGCGCTGGTCTGTCTGTCCAGCCTGGTGCACGGCGTAGCAGTGGGCCTGCGCACTGGCGATTGGTCGGGGTTCGTGAGCGGCCAATGGCTGGCGGTCATCTTCCTGCTGGCGGCGGCGACCGTGTTCAGCATCGCTGGTCGCTTTGCGAAGGTTCGGCCGAACCCGTAGCAATCGGACAGCGCCGCAAGCGAAGCGCCTTGCTCCCGCCACCGATTGGGGCAAGTTACGCAGCATGAAGCGCCTTGCCCTTGTCTCCGCCGCGTCCTGCGCCCTGTTGCTCACCGCCTGCGCCACCACCGGCGCGCCGACCGCCGAGGATGCGGGCCTGCGCCCGGCCCAGAGCAGCCTCGATACCGAGGGCCAGTCGGGCTACGGCCAGTTCCTGGCCGGCCAGAAGGCCCAGGCCGACGGCCAGAATGACGAGGCCTCCAGCTACTTCGCCCGGGCCGAGGCGCTCGGCGCCGAAACCGACACCCTCAAGCAGCGCATCTTCCAGGCGGCCCTGTTCTCCGGCGACGTCACCCGCGCCGCCGCCAGCGCCCCGGCCGAGGGCGAGGCCTCGGTCATGGTCGTGCGCCTGGGCCTGCTGACCCGCGCCGTCGAGGCCCTGGCCACCAACGATGCGGCCACCGCCAAGACCATCATGATCGACACGGGCGTCGGCTTCCCCCACCGCCAGGCCTCGGTCCTGCTGACGCCATGGGCCGCCGCCGCGGCGGGCGACGAGGAAAAGGCCCTGACCCGCCCGACCCTGCGCGGCGACCGGCTGGTCGAGGTCTTCGGCCTGCTCAGCCAGGCCCAGCTGTTCGAACGCTTCAACCGCTTCGACGAGTCGGAGGCCAACTACAAGATCCTGATGGGCTTCGGCGACGCCTCGGCCATCTTCGCCCCCGACTACGGGGCCTTCCTCGAGCGCCGCAAGCGCGCCGCCGAGGCGGTCGTGGTCTATGACACGGCCCTGAAGGCCCGCCCGGGCGACTCCGTCCTGACCGCCGCCCGCGAGCGCGCGGCCAAGAAGCGCAAGGCCCCGGCCATGCCGACCATCCGCGAGGGCTCGGCCCGCGCCCTGTTGATCCCGGCCTCGGCCATGCTGGCCGACAAGCAGTACCAGCTGGCGCTCGCCTACCTGCGCCTGTCCTCGCGCCTCGACCCCAACCGCGAGGAGCTGTGGCTGGAGTTGGGCGACGTCTACACCGGCCTGGAAGACGCCGAGAACGCCCGCTCGGCCTATGCCCAGGTCAAGGCCGGCAGCCGCGAATACGCCGCCGCCCGCTCGCGCCTGGCCTGGTCGCTGCAGGCGGCCGGCGACAAGGACAAGGCCCTGAAGATGGCGGCCGACGCCGCCGCAACCGGCCAGCGCGACGCCCTGCTGACCTACGCCGACCTGCTGCGCGCCAACGAGCGCTATCCGGAATCGGTGACCACCATCACCCGCGTCATCGACCTCGACGGCGACAAGGCCGACTGGCGGCTCTTCTACATGCGCGGCGTCGCCCGCGACCGGGCCGGCGACTGGGCCGGGGCCGAGGCCGACCTGCAGAAGGCGCTCGGCCAGCAGCCCGAAGAGCCGGAACTGCTCAACTACCTCGGCTACGCCTGGATCGACCGCGGCCAGAACCTCGGCGCGGCCCTGGAGATGGTCCAGCGGGCGGTCTCGGCCAATCCGCGCAGCGGGGCGATGATCGACAGCCTCGGCTGGGCCTATTTCCGCATGGGCGACTACCGCAACGCCGTCGACTTCCTCGAGCGGGCGGTGACCCTGGAGCCGGCCGACCCGGACATCAACGACCACCTGGGCGACGCCTACTGGCAGGTCGGCCGCCAGATCGAGGCCCGCTTCCAGTGGACCCGGGTGCTGCAGCTGAAGCCCGAGGCGGCGATGAAGGCCAAGGCCGAGAGCAAGCTGGCGAACGGCCTGACGGGCGTAAAGCCAGTGGTCGCTGAGCGGTAGATGTCGCTCAGCCGGTTCGCGCCTGCCAAGATCAACCTCTACCTCCATGTCGGGGCCCTGCAGGCGGACGGATTCCATCCGGTCAGCAGCCTGATGGCCTTCGCCGACGTCGGCGACCGCGTGGCCGTGCAGCCGGCCGAAGCCCTCGACTTCGAGGTCACCGGGCCGTTCGCCAATGGCCTGGCCATGGAGCCCAACAACCTCGTCCTGCGCGCCGCCTGGGCCCTGACCAAGGCCGCCGGCCGGCCGTTGCCGCCCTTCCGCCTCATCCTCGACAAGCAGCTGCCGATCGCCGCAGGCCTCGGTGGCGGCTCGTCCGACGCCGGGGCGACGCTGCTGCTGCTGCGCGACGCGCTGGACCTGCCGCTGCAGGACGAGGCCCTCAACGCCATCGCCGCCGAGCTGGGCTCCGACGGCGTCGCCTGCCTGTGGGCCGGCACGGTGATCGGCGAGGGCAGGGGCGAGACGCTGGTCGTCGCCCCCGGCATGCCGGTGCTCGACGCCGTGCTGGTCAATCCCCGCGTCGCCTCGCCGACCGGGCCCGTCTACCGCGCCTACGACGAGGCCGGCGCGCCCGGCGACGCGATACGCCCCTGGCTGCCCGAGACCTTCGAGGACGTCGTCGAGGTGGCCGCCGTCCTGGCCACCTGCCGCAACGACCTGGAAGCCCCCGCCGTCGCCCTGACCCCGGCCATCGGCGAGGTGCTCGACACCCTGCGCGGCGAGCCGGAGACCCTGCTGGCCCGGATGAGCGGCTCGGGCGCGACCTGCTTCGCCCTCTGCGCCGGCGACATCGAGGCCGAGGGCCTGGCCGAACGGCTGCAAAGCATGCGGCCCGACTGGTGGGTCAAACGCTGCCGGCTCGGCGCCTGAAACGCCGAAGGGCGTGACGGTTGCCCGTCACGCCCCCCGCTGATCTCCCCCCGGAGAGGGAAGGCAGTCCTACCAGATACTAGTGGTAAGCCCGCTCCCCGTGCTCGGCGATATCCAGACCGTCCTCTTCCGTCTCCGCGTTGACGCGCAGGCCGAAGGTGAACTTGATCAGGAAGAAGACGATGGTCGAGAAGAAGGCCGACCAGAGCACGGCCACACCGACGGCCTTCACCTGGGCCATGACCTGGACGCCCATGTCGTAGGGCGCGGCGGCGGCCTTGGTGAAGTCCACCAGACCGGCGCCCCCGAAGGCCGGGTTGACCAGGATGCCGGTGGCGATGGCGCCGATGATGCCGCCGATGGCGTGGATGCCGAAGGCGTCGAGGCTGTCGTCATACTTCAGCGCGTTCTTGATGACCGAGCAGAAGAAGACGCAGACCGGCGAGACGATGAGGCCGAGGATGATCGACCCAACCGGACCGGCGAAGCCGGCGGCCGGGGTGATCGCCACCAGGCCGGCGACGATGCCCGACGCCAGGCCGAGGCCCGAAGCCTTGCCGCGCGTCACCTGCTCGACGATCAGCCAGGAGACGCCCGCCGCGGCGGTGGCCACCAGGGTGTTGATCAGAGCGAGGCCCGCGTAGCCGTTGGCTTCCAGGTTGGAGCCGGCGTTGAAGCCGAACCAGCCGACCCACAGCAGACCCGCGCCGACCATGGTCAGGGTGAGCGAGTGGGGTTGCATCGGCTCCTTCTGGTAGCCCGTCCGCTTGCCGAGGATCAGGCAGCCCATCAGGGCGGCGATACCGGCGTTGATGTGGACGACGGTGCCGCCGGCGAAGTCCAGCGCGCCCCAGCCCCAGAGCATACCGGCGCCCTTGGTCAGTTCGGCCGGATCCATGCCGAACGCCGAGGTGGCGCCCGCCCACCACCAGACCATGTGGGCCATCGGGTAGTAGCTGAGCAGCGGCCAGAGGACGGCGAACACCACCACGGCCAGGAACTTCATCCGCTCGGCGACGCCGCCCAGCACCAGGGCGGCGGTGATGGCCGCGAAGGTCGCCTGGAAGGCCACGAAGACCAGTTCCGGGATGACCACGCCCTTCGAGAAGGTCTCGACGTTGGCAAAGGTCCCGTCGGCCTTGAAGATCGCCCCCTGCAGGCCGACCTTGCTGAGCCCGCCGACGAAGAGGTTCAATCCGCCGCCGTCCGTGAAGGCCAGGCTGTAGCCCCAGAACACCCAGGCGATGATGCCGATGCAGGCCACGGTGGTCACCTGGACCAGCATGGACAGCATGTTCTTGGAGCGCACCAGGCCGCCGTAGAACAGCGCCAGGCCCGGCACGATCATCAGCAGCACCAGCACCGTGGAGATCA
>JAQGIK010000056.1 GCA_028291265.1 Caulobacter sp.
CGACCAGACGGCGTCAGACGGGCATTCTTGTGGACGTTCATCCGGGGTCTCCCGGCTCAGAGGTTGGAGCTTCGCAACCACACCCTCTCAGCCCAACCCCGGGTGAACAACCTTCATAGCTTCGACACCTAGAGCAACCCCTGCGCCCGCGCCTTGGCCGCCGCTTCGGTGCGGTTGCTGGCCCCCAGCACGGCAATCACCTGGGCCACATGCGTCTTCACCGTCGCCGGCGACAGGCCGAGCGTCCGGGCGATTTCCTTGTTCGAGCGGCCGTCGGCCATCTGTTCGAGGATGTCGCGCTGCCTCGCGCCGAGGCGGCCGTAGGTGGTCTCGATCGGACCGCGGGGTTCGGGCGCGGCTTCCGGTTCCGGCGGGGGCGTCCGGTCCCTGACCATGGCGGCGACGCGCGGCGGCAGGTACTGGCCGCCGGCCAGCACCAGGCGCATGGCCGCATCGATGACGCCGGACTCGGCGGTCTTGGGCAGGAAGCCGTCGACGCCGAGGTCCAATGAAGCCAGCAGGTCCTCGTCCAGTTCCGAGCCGGTGACGACCAGGATGCGCGCGCCCGGGGCCCGCGATTTCAGGCCTCGCAGGCCTTCGACGGGACCGGCGCCGGGCATGTGCAGGTCAACGACGCAGAGCGCCAGGTCGGGGGTGGCGGCGGCGGTCGCCCAGGCTTCGGTGAAGTCCCGCGCCAGCAGGGGCGGCTCGCCGCAGGCGGCCTCGGCCGCCATGGCCAGGGCCGAGCGGACCAGCGGATGATCGTCGCAGACCAGGATGCTCATTGTGGGGACCAGCCTCTCAGGTACGGAGCCCCGCGGAAGCGGGGGAGTCAAGCAGTGGCATAACGACGGCGCCCCAAAGCGATGAAGCTTCGGGGCGCCGCGCCGTTGTGGTGGGATGAGATCAGTCGATGCGCTTCACCTCGTTCGTGCCCAGCAGGGTGATGGTGTAGCCGCCGTTGTCGTTCCAGCCATCGGAGGGCTGGCCCTTGTGGTAGCAGACGCCGCCGCCGGTCAGCCGAGCCACCGTGTTGGTCGAGTCCGGGCGGCGGAACGCCGGGGCCAGGACCGTCTGGCCTGCCGCGATCGGCTGATTGATCGTGAAGCTGGCCACGACGCGCTGGCTGAGGCGCAGCTCGACCACCGTGCCGGCCGGGGCCGCCGCATTGCCGCGGTTGATGACGCCGTAGCGGATGTCGGGGACGGTGACCTCGCGCTCGTTGGCCTCGATGACGTTCTGGTTCGGCGGCGGCTTCACGGCCGGCACCGTGATGCCCGAGCAATGCTCCTCGCGGGTCAGGGCGTGGTAGATCTGCTGGAAGTTGCCGCTGGTCGTCGTGTTGCCGCTGCCCACGACGTAGAGGGTGTTGCCAGGGTCGAAGGGGTCCAGGTTGGCGGCCGCGGCAGCCGGCGGCGGCGTATCCCGCGGCGGTTCGGCCGCGCCGCGCCGGACGATGAAGCCAAGCTTGTTGAATTTTCGGCTGGCGGAGTCGCCGCCGGCCCCGGCGGTGTCCCACAGGGTGACCAGCTGCACCTGACCGCCGCGCCGCAGCTCGACCCCGATCCTCGGCTCGACCCGGCGGTCCGAATTGGGCGACAGGAAGAAGTCGTAGGTCACCCCCATCGAGGTGGCGTTGTTGTTGAAGCTGGCCAGGCTGATCCCGGGACCGGTGTCCAGCTTGGCTAGGCCCATGCGCTGACCGGTCAGGGTGACGACCTGGACGAAGCGATCGCCGCTGATGGTGCGGTCGGTCGAGGGGCTGATGGCGGTGGTCTGCGGCCGCGGCACGATCTTCAGATCGAGGGCCGCGACAACGGCCGGCTCGGCCTGTGGGCAGGGAACGACGCCGATCTCGCCCAGGTCGCACATCTGGGTCGGCGCCTTGGCCGGGTTGATCTGCAGCAGGCGCTCTTTCTTGCCGAAGATCTCGATGGTTCCACGCACGACGGTGGTGGTGTCGGGAATGGCGAAGCGTACGACGATGGCCGAGAAGCCGGTCCCGCCGGAGGAACAGACGGCGTCCTTGGCGATGCGGCGCTCGATGGTTCCGGTGACGGTCGTGCCGTCATCGCGGCGGATGCGGATGCTGGTCGTCTTGTCCATGTCCGGGCCGGTCATCACCAGGCCGGTGTCGCCGCTGACGATCTCCAGGCTGGTGTCGACGCCCTTGCGATAGAGGTCGTAGCCGCCGAAGCGGACGGACTCGCAGGAGCCGGTCCGGCTGACGCCATTGACCACCTCCAGCTTGGGGAAGATCAGCGGGTTGGCGAAGGTTGCCGGCCCCTGCGGCTGGATCAGCGGCTGGCCGATCTGGGCCAGGGCGGCGGTCGAGACCCCGGCGAGCAGGGCCGCGCAGGAGGCGGCCGCGATGGTGGTGGTCTTGCTGTTCATGGTCCTCAAAGCCCTTCCTGAATGACCCTCGAGAACGACGTTATGCGCAGGATGGGGCGTCGCCATCGCCCGGGCGGCTCATCCGGATGGCCGAGCGACGGTTTCCCCGCTACCGCTCATCCCGGCGAATGCCGGGACCCAGATGAACCCGCATTTTAGCTTTGGATCAGGCAAGGCTCATGGCCAATCACCCGACCACTCGGGTGAATCTGGGTCCCGGCATTCGCCGGGATGAGCGGAAATTTGGGACTAGGCCCAGCTCTCCTTGGCCCCGGCGCGGCGGGCGTTCTTCGGCGGCGCGTGCCGGAACGGCTGGCCGGGGGTCTCGGCCGGGCGGCCGTAGTACCAGCCCTGGGCCATGTCGACGCCGGCCTCGCGGACGGCGGCCTCGACCTCCTTGGTCTCGACCATCTCGGCGACGGTGCGGACCTTGAGGTCCTTGCACAGCTGGACGACATGGCGGACCACGGCGGCGTCGCGGCCGCCGCCGGCCAGGTCGCGGACATAGCGGCCGTCGATCTTGACCACGTCGACGGTCAAGGTTTGAAGATAGGCCAGCGACGCGGCGCCGGCCCCGAAGTCGTCGAGGCAGACGACGCTGCCGATGGCGCGCAGGGCCTGGATGTGGCGGTTGGCCTGGGCCAGGTCGTCGATGGCGGCGCTCTCGGTGATTTCGAGGATCAGCCGCTGGCCGAGTCCCGGGGTCTGGGTGATCAGCCGCTGCAGCCCCTCGACGAAGGGACCCGAGCCGATGCTGCGGCCCGAGAGGTTGACGGCCAGGCGCAACTCGCCGGTGCGGTCACCCTTCAGGCGGCGGATGGCCTGTTCGAGGACGGCGCGATCGAGCTCCTCGATGAGGTCGAACTCCTCGGCCATGCGGACCATGGCGAAGGGGCTGGCGTTGTCCTCGAAGCGGACCAGGGCCTCGTGGTGGTGCAGGTTGCCGTCGGCGACGGTGACGACCGGCTGGAAGGCGAGGGCGAAGCGGCGCTGGCTGACCGCCGCGCCCAACTCGCCGGCCCGGGCCAGGGTGCGGCGCACCGAGCGGTTCATGGCGTCGGCCATCGATTGCGGCGGGTTGTCGCTCAAGCCCTCGGCCAGGAAATCGTCCAGCGCATAACGCATGGCGCGGGCGAGGCGGTTGGGCGAGGCGATATCCAGGGGCGCCGACTGCACCTTGCCGCTGATCGGGGCGGCCCCGCAGGCGGTGGCGATGGCGCGGCTGAGGCGCCTGGCCACGAGGTCGGGGGTGTCGCCGGTCTCGCGCAGCAGGGCGAAGCGTTCGCCCTCCAGCCGGGCGGCGGCGCCGTGCTGGCCGGCCTCGGCGCGCAGGGCGCCGGCGACGCGGGCGTCCAGCGACTTGGCCTCGGCGGCGGGAAGGGCGCGGCGGGCCTCGTCCAGTCCGGCCAGGTCGACCATGGCCAGTTCCAGTTCGCGGCCGGCCAGGTGGGCGGCTTCGGTCAGGCCGCGGGCGATGGCCTCGAAGCCGGCGCGGTCGTGCATGCCGTCCTCGCCGCCGCGGCTGTTGGGTAGCGGGGCGGAGACCAGGGCGCAGGAGATGCGACCGCTGTTGCCGGGCAGCTTGCGCAGGGTGACGGCGGCGGCGTGCGCGCCGGAGCGGGCCAGGCGGAGGGCGGCCGGCCCCCGCCGCTGCCCCTCGTCCAGGCAGTCGAGGATGGCGCCGAGCAGCTGGACGTCGCTCTCGTGGAAGATGCCGGTCAACGGCCGGCCGATCAGGTCCTGTTCGGCGACGCCCAGCATCGATTGCGCGGCCCCGACCGCTTCCAGCACCGTGCCGGAGGCGTCCAGTTCGAGCAGCAGGTCACCGGCCGCGAAGGCGAAGCCGAGCAGAGTAAGAGGGGAGGTGGCCAAGACGGAACTCCGGACAGGACTGTCTTGCTAGCGGCCGGAGCTTAAGGGGCCGTTGCCGCGCGGTAACAAAAGCTATCGCAAGGCATAGTTTCTTCGCATCGAACACATCGGCTTTATCCAGACTCCACAAACAGGGCGGCTGCGGTTAGTCTTCGAACAATCGGTACGCCAGAGACCGCGTGGAGGATTTGCCATGGCCTACGCCCAGGGGCGCGTCATGAACGACGCCGACAGCCACATCATGGAAAGCGAGGACTGGCTGAGCGCCTATGCCGACGCCGCCGTGCGCGACCGGCTGATCCCGCTGCGGCTGGAGGCCGGCGGGGCGGGGGCGGCCGAGGCCATCCGCCGGGCGAAGGCGCGCCAGACCGACGAGGCGGCGACGGCGGCCATCGCCGCCAACGTGGTGTCGGGTCCCAAGGGCTGGGGCGCCTTCGGGGCGATGAACCCCGACGAGCGGCGCCGGGCGCTGGACGACCTGGGCTTCGCCCGCCAGCTGGTGTTCACCACCTTCGCCGGCAGCCAGTTCCTGCGCAGCGACGACCTCGAGGTGAAGTACGGCGGCTCGCGGGCCCTGAACCGCGGCATGGCCGACTTCTGTTCGGCCGACAAACGGCTGATCCCGGTCGGCATGGTTCCGCTCGACGATCCGGCCCAGGCGCTGGCGGAAGTGGATCTGGCGATCAAGGCCGGCATCGGCGCCATCTGGTTGCCCGCCGCCGCGGCCGGCGGCCGCTCGCCCGGCCATCCCGATCTCGACCCGGTCTGGAGGCGGATGAGCGAGGCGGGCGTGCCCTTCATGCTGCATGTCGGCGGCTCGCCCGTGGTGCTCGACCCGGCCTACCAGAACAACGGCCACCCGCGTCCGACCGACTGGCTGGGCGGCGGCGAGAACCTACGGGCCAAAGACTTCTTCGTGCTCAGCTTCGCGCCGCAGATGTTCCTCTCGGCCATGGCGCTGGACGGCGTCTTCGACCGCTTCCCCGACCTGCGCGGCGGGGTCATCGAGCTGGGGGCCGGCTGGGTTCCCGACTTCATGCGCCGCCTCGACCAGGCCTGGAAGAGCTGGAAGAAGACCGACCCGGTGGTCGGGGGCCTGAGCCGTCCGCCCTCGGAATTCATCCGCCGGGCCGTGCGCTTCACCCCCTTCGCCACCGAGGACGCCGGGCTGATCATCCGCGAGGGCGGCGAGGAGCTGTTCCTGTTCTCCAGCGACTTCCCGCACCCGGAAGGCACCAAGGATCCGATCGGCCGCTTCGAGGCGACCTTCGAGGGGCTGTCGGAAGAGGGCAGGGACCGCTTCTACCGGCGCAACTTCGAGGACATGTTCCTCTCCGCCTGAGCGTTCGCCGGTCAGGTGGAACACCTGACCGATCAGCGAGAGCGACCAACAAGGACTCGGCGTTCTCAAAATATGTTCCCGTTCCAAACGAGAACATATTGCGAACGAGAACAAACCGTGTACTTATGTCCTCAACGCGCCGGGCGGGCCGGTGAGAATCGTGGGACAAGGTGGAAAGTACATGGCTAATCAGGCGGCATTGAAGCTCGTGGGTAAAGACGACGGTGACAAGCAGCGCGCGCTCGAAGCGGCGCTGAGCCAGATCGATCGGGCTTTCGGCAAGGGCTCGGTGATGAAGCTTGGCGACAAGGGCAAGATCGTCGAGATCGAGTCGGTGTCGACCGGGTCGCTCGGCCTCGACATGGCGCTCGGCATCGGCGGCCTGCCCAAGGGGCGGGTGGTCGAGATTTACGGGCCGGAAAGCTCGGGCAAGACGACCCTGGCGCTGCATGTGGTGGCCGAGGTTCAGAAGGCCGGCGGCACCGCCGCCTTCATCGACGCCGAGCATGCGCTCGACCCGTCCTACGCCCACAAGCTGGGGGTCAATCTCGACGACCTGCTGGTCTCGCAGCCCGACACCGGCGAGCAGGCGCTCGAGATCACCGACACCCTGGTGCGCTCGAACGCCGTCGACATCATCGTCATCGACTCCGTGGCGGCCCTGACGCCGCGCGCCGAGATCGAAGGCGAGATGGGCGACAGCCTGCCGGGCCTGCAGGCCCGGCTGATGAGCCAGGCGCTGCGCAAGCTGACCGGCTCGATCAGCAAGACCAAGACCCTGGTGATCTTCATCAACCAGATCCGCATGAAGATCGGGGTGATGTACGGCAGCCCGGAAACCACCACCGGCGGCAACGCCCTGAAGTTCTACGCCTCGGTCCGCCTCGACATCCGCCGCACCGGCTCGGTCAAGGTCCGCGACGAGATCATCGGCAACAACGTCCGGGTCAAGGTCGTCAAGAACAAGGTGGCGCCGCCCTTCCGCGAGGTCGAGTTCGACATCATGTACGGCCAGGGCATCTCCAAGCTCGGCGAGATCATCGACCTGGGCGTCAAGGCCGGGGTCATCGAGAAGTCGGGCAGCTGGTTCTCCTGGAACAGCCAGCGCATCGGCCAGGGTCGCGACAACGTCCGCGAATTCCTCAAAGCCAACCCCGACATGGCCGCCGAGATCGAGGCCCAGGTCCGCGGCAAGGCTTCCGACATCGAGGAAGAACTGCTGATCGGTCCGTCCGGCGACGACGAAGAATAGTCCAGCCTGGCTGGAGCAGAGATGCTCGCGGCTGGCCGGGGACCTCCGACGCGATCCACCCTCGCCGTCCAGGTCCCGCCCCGCACTTGGCGGGCCGCGAGTTGAAGGGCGTCCGCTGCCAGGCGGGCGCCCTTTTTTTGTGGCACCGGTTGGCCGCCTCGCGGCCTACCTGTCCCCGATCAGCGCTGAACGTCGAAGCGGGTGCGATCCAGACGCTTGAGCGCCTTTTCGGATCGCCATCAGGTTCAGCCAAGGCTCGGCGCCGATCCGGGACAGGTACGCGCTCCGACATATCGCTCTCGTTCTGTCAGGACGTGCGGCGCGAACCAGTCCCCACTGCCAATGCTGCCTGCTAATGTCGCTGCAACGCTTGCCCAAATCCATGACACCGGTTACCTGACCACAAACACGACCGACGCGAGGAGACCGCCGCATGTTCGCCAAGACCCTTCAGGCCACCCATCCGGACATGATGGACGGCGCCACCAACGACCAGCTGCGCGATCGCTACTTGATCGGCGGCCTGTTCGCCGATGGCCAGGTGGTCCTCAACTACAGCCACAACGAACGCTTCGTGATCGGCGGCGCCGCGCCGGGCGCCTCGCCCCTGAAGCTGCCCGACCAGACCGAGCCGGCCAGCGCCACCGGCCATCCGTTCCTTGAGCGCCGCGAGTTGGGGATCATCAACGTCGGCGGGGCCGGCAGGGTGACCGTCGACGGCCAGGCCTTCGACCTGGGCCCGCGCGATGGCCTCTATGTGCCGATGGGCGCCAAGGATGTCGTCTTCGAAGGGGAGGGGGCCCGCTTCTACCTGGCCTCGACCCCGGCCCACGCCCGCTTCGAGGTCAAGAAGATCGACATCGCCCAGGCGACGCCCCTGCAGCGCGGGTCGCTGGAGACCTCCAACGAGCGGACCATCTACCAGTACATCATCCCGGGGGTCTGCCAGTCGGCCCAGCTGCTGCTCGGCCTGACCATCCTCAACACCGGCAGCGTCTGGAACACCATGCCGCCGCACCTGCACGACCGCCGCTCGGAGATCTATTTCTACTTCGACCTCAAGGGCGACGAGCGGGTCTTCCACTTCATGGGCGAGCCCGACAGCGCCCGCCATATCGTCGTCGCCAACGAGGAAGCCGTGGTCAGCCCGCCCTGGTCGATCCATATGGGCTCGGGCACCGCCAACTACGCCTTCATCTGGGCCATGGGCGGCGAGAACCTCGACTACACGGACATGAATGTCCTCGACATCTGCCAGTTGAAGTAGGCTCCCCCGTAAAGGAACGATGGCCATGAGCGATCTCTTCAGCCTGGCCGGGCGCACGGCCATGGTCACCGGCGCCAACACCGGCCTTGGCCAGGCGATGGCCGTGGCGCTGGCCGAAGCCGGGGCCGACATCGTCGCCGTCGGCCGTTCGGCGGTCGCCGACACCGAGGCCGGCGTGCGCGCCGCCGGCCGCGCCTTCCATTTCGTGCAGGCCGACCTCGGCCAGCCGAACATCAGCGGCGACGTCATCGCCGCCGCCAAGGCCGCCGCCGCCGCCCCCGACATCCTGGTCAACAACGCCGGCATCATCCGGCGCAACGACGCCCTCGACTTCACCGAAGAGGACTGGGACGCGGTGATGGACGTCAACCTGAAGACCGCCTTCTTCCTCTCCCAGGCCGCCGCCCGCGAGATGGTGGGAAAGGGCGCCGGAAAGGTGATCAACATCGCCTCCATGCTGTCTTTCCAGGGCGGCGTGCGCGTGGCTTCCTATGCGGCAAGCAAGAGCGGCATCGCCGGTCTGACCCGCCTGCTGGCCAATGAGTGGGCGGCCAAGGGAATCAATGTGAACGCCATCGCGCCCGGCTATTTCTCGACCAACAACACCACCGCGCTGAGGGCCGACGAGGCGCGCAACAAGTCCATCCTCGAGCGCATTCCGGCCGGCCGTTGGGGCCAGCCGTCGGACCTTGGCGGCGCGGCCGTGTTCCTGGCCTCGGCGGCCTCGAACTATGTGCATGGCGCCATTCTGCCCGTGGACGGGGGATGGCTGGCCCGCTGACCGGATCGTCCTCCAACGGCCCGGTCCGCAAGAACCTGGCGCTCCTCGGCGACCTGCTCGCCGAAGCCATCCGCTATCTGGACGGCGAGGACGCCGCCCGGCTGGTCGAGGCCGCCCGGGTGGCGGCCGAAGAGGGCGGCGAGGCTCCGCACCTGGGCTTCCTGTTCAACGCGGTGACGCCGTCCGAGGCCTCCCTGCTGGCCCGCGCCTTCGCCTGCGCCTCGATGCTGGCCAACATCGGCGAGGACGTCGCCGGCCGCCGCGCCGAGGCCGAGGCTGAAAGTCAGGCCGAGACGGCCACCCTCGCTGACGCCCTCAAGGCCTTGGGCGACACCGGCCGCAAGGCCCTGGAAGGCCTGTCGGTCACCCCTGTGCTGACCGCCCACCCGACGGAGGTCCGTCGCCGGGCTCTGGTCGAGCGCCAGGTCGAGATCGCCCGGCTGATGGCCCTGCGCCGCCATCACCTGCCGCCGGACCTCGACCGCCAGATCCGCGAGGACCTGTTCCGCGAGACGGCCCTGCTCTGGCGCACCCGCCTGTACCGGCCCGAGAAGATCACCGTCGCCGACGAGATCCGCAACGCCCTGTCGGTGGTGCGCACCGCCATCCTGCCGGCCCTGATCGAACTCTACGACCGCTGGGGCGAGGAGATCGGCGAACTGGGCCCCATCCTCAAGCTCGGCACCTGGCTGGGCGGCGACCGCGACGGCCACCCCGGCGTCGGGGCCGAAACCCTGGCCCTGGCCCTGCGCTCCCAGGCCCGGCTGATCCTCGACCACTATGCCGGCGAGGTGCGCCGCCTGTGGTCTGATCTGGCCATCTCCACCGCCTACGGCCCGGCCTCCGAGGCCCTGCTGGCCCTCGCCATGCAGGCCGACCAGCCATCCGTCCACCGTCTGGACGAGCCCTACCGCCTGGCCTTCGAATGGATCTTCGACAGGCTCTGCGCCACCTCGGTCAAGCTGACCGGCGTCCGCGTCGCCTACGCCGTCAGCCCGCCCGACGGTCCGGCCTATGACTCGCCCGAAGCCTTCATCGCCGACCTGGACGTCATCCGCGCCTCGCTGGAGACCCATGGCGGCGCGCGCCTGGTCGGCGGCCGGCTGAAGACCCTGCTGGCCCTGGCCCGGGCGGCGGGCTTCCACCTGCTGGCGGTCGACCTGCGCCAGAACTCCGATGTCCATGAGCGGGTCATCGCCGAGCTGCTCAGTCAGGCCGGGGGGATGAGCGACTACCTGGAGCGCGATGAGGACGCCCGCGTCGCCATTCTGCTCGAGGAGCTTTCCACCCCGCGTCCGCTGCGCTCGCCCTTCACCGCCTATGGCGAGGAGACGGCCCGCGAGCTCTCGATCATCGACGCCGCCGCCCGCGCCATCGCCGACTACGGCCCGGCCGCCATCGGCGCCTACGTCGTCTCCAAGTCGGCCACCGTGTCCGACATCCTCGAGCCCCTGGTGCTGCTCAAGCAGGCGGGCCTGGTGTGGGGCGGCGCCCAGCCACGCGCGGCGGTGCGGGTCAGCCCGCTGTTCGAGACCATCGGCGACCTCGAAGCCGGCCCGGCCGTGCTGCGGGCCTGGCTCGAGACCGAGGCGGCCAGATCCCTGCTCGGCGACAAGCCGGTGCAGGAGGTGATGGTCGGCTATTCGGACAGCAACAAGGACGGCGGCTACGTCGCCTCCCGCTGGGGCGTCGCCCGGGCCGCCACGGCCCTGGCCGCCGAATGCGACCGGCTGGGCGTCGGCCTCCGCATCTTCCATGGCCGGGGCGGCTCGGTCGGGCGCGGCGGCGGCCCGGCCGCCGAGGCCGTGCTGGCCCAGCCGCCCGGCACCGTCCAGGGCCGCCTGCGGATGACCGAGCAGGGGGAGATGATCTTCCGCCGCTTCGGCGACCAGCCCACGGCCCGCCGCAATCTCGAGGGCCTGACCGCCGCCGTCCTCACCGCCACCGCCCGGCCGCACGACGCTGTGCCGCCCAAGGCGGTAGAGGCCATGGACGCCCTGGCCGCCGGCGCCTTCGCCCACTATCGCGAGCTCGTTTACGACACCCCGGCCTTCGAGGACTTCTTCTGGTCGGCCACCCCGATCGCCGAGATCGTCACCCTCAACATCGGCAGCCGCCCGGCCTCGCGGACCAAGAGCCGCCGGATCGAGGACCTGCGGGCCATCCCCTGGGTGTTCAGCTGGTCGCAGGCGCGGATCATGCTGCCGGGCTGGTACGGCCTGGCCGGCGGCGCGCAGCGGGCCGGTTTGGAACCGGCCCGGCTGGCCGAACTGGCCGCGGAGTTCGACATCGTCGAAGCCCTGCTGTCGAACATGGAACTGGCCCTGGCCCAGAGTGACATGGCCCTGGCGGGGCGCTACGCGGCGCTGTGCGAGGACAGGGCGTCGGCCGATCCGATCTTCGACGCCATCCGCCGTGAGCATGACGCGGCCGTGGAACTGGCGCTTGCCATCCGGGGCGGGACGCGCCTGCTCGACGATCGTCCGGACCTGGCCGAGTCTGTGGCGCTTGCGGCCGGTTCCGTCAGGCCCCTCAACCACTTGCAGCTGGAACTTCTCAGCCGCCGCCGCAAGGGCGACGACAGCGAGGAGACCCGGCTGGCCATCCAGCTGACCGTCACCGGCATCGCCGCGGGGCTGCGCAATACCGGCTAGATCGAGTCTTCCTTCGGTGCGCCTCAAAGGCCGCCGACTAATCGCAGGCGTCGTCCCAGCGCTGCTTTACCGCATCGCTTCCATCCAGTTGTTCGAGCATCACCTGGCCGTCGACATAGACAAAGCGCTCCGGGCCATCGAACGAGTCCTGCGGTTCATCCACATCCACCCAGCCGCATACGGCGGGGGCTTCGCCCAGCCAGACCACGGACACCTTGTCGAACGCCATGCTTTGCGCATCGGGCAGCCGTGTCTCGACGGCGGCCTTGGCGGCGAGGATGGCCGCGGCGCCGTCGCGCTCATCGGCCTTGCCATCCGCTACGCCGTCGGGGATCACATAGGCGAAAACCAGCCAGACGACGACGATGACGAAGGCTGCAATACCCGCCGCTGCCAGAATCCATCTGATAGAGAATCGCCTTCGTCCGACGTTATCTGCCGGCTTCATCGGAGGAATGCCGCGAGCAGTCATCATGCGCGTTTCGCCTTTTCAACGGCAAACAGCTCGGCGGTGTCGGCGGCCGATACCGCCCGGCCGTACAGATAGCCTTGACCTTGATCGCAGCCCTGGGCCAGCAAAGCCGAGGCTTGGCCGGTCGACTCGACACCTTCCGCCACGACGGTGAGGCCCAGCCCGCGACCCAGGCCTAGCAGCGCGCTTACGATTGCGGCGCTCTCGGGTTCGGTCTGCATGACATCGACGAAACTGCGGTCGATCTTGATCTTGTCGAGCTTGAAATTGCGCAGGTGGTAGAGGCTCGAATACCCCGTCCCGAAATCGTCGAGCGCGATGCGCACGCCGGCTTCCCGCAGCGATCCCAGCACGTGCTGTGCGGTCGCCATGTCGCGGACCAGCGCGCTTTCGGTGATTTCGATCTCGAGGCGGTGCGGCGCAAGGCCGGTTTCGGCGAGGATCGTCATGATCCGCAGGCCCAGGGTGCGATCCTTGAGCTCGACCGGCGAAATGTTGAAGGCCAGCGTCACCGCCGCTGGCCAGGCCCGGGCGGCCCGACAGGCCTGTCGCAACAAGGCGCCGGTCAGCTCGCGGATCAGGCCACAGTCCTCCGCGATGGGGATGAAGCGATCTGGCGGGATCGAGCCCCTGGTCGGGTGGTTCCAGCGCGCCAGCGCCTCGAAGCCGGAGATATTGCCTGTCTTCAGGTCGACCAGTGGCTGGTAGAAGGCCTGGATGGTTCCGGCGCCGATGGCCGCGCGCAGTTCGCGCTCGATGCCATCGCGCTCCCGCAACTGCTCGTCCATCCGTTCCTCAAAAAAGCTGACGGACGAATGGCCTTCCGCCTTGGCGCGGTAGAGCGCGACGTCGGCTTTGCGGAGAATTTCGGCGGCGTCCACACCATCGCGCGGACAGAGCGCGATCCCGATACCCGTGCCGACAGCATGTTCGGCGCCCGCCGCCGCAACCGGCGAGGAAAGCGCCTCCACGATGCGAAGCGCCAGTCCAAGCGCGCCTTCGGGGCCGGTGAGGTGGTGCGCCAGCACGGCGAACTCGTCGCCGCCGAGGCGCGCCACCATGTCGCCGGCGCGCACCAATGTCCCCAGGCGTCGGCCGACGATGGAAAGCACCTCGTCGCCGGCGCCATGGCCGAACACATCGTTGATGCGCTTGAAGCCGTTGAGGTCGAGCAGCAGCACGGCATGGACCGCGTTGGCCCCGGGCGGGGTGGCCATGGTCCGGGCCAGGGCCTCATCGAAGCTGCGCCGATTGGCGAGTCCGGTCAGCGGATCCTGGAACGCCAGAACTCGGACGGCGCCCTCTGCCGCTGTGCGCCGGGCTATTTCGCGCCGCTGCTCCAGCATCCATCGTCCGGCGAGACAGACCAGGCCAAGGCAGGTCAGGCAGCCAAGCGCCAGGAGTTCATTGAGTTCGACTTCCAGCCGGTGCACCGGCTGGCCAGCTTCGGTATGGAAGACGTCGAGGCCGAACGCGAACAGCACAGCGACCAGCAGCGCGCAGATCAAGAGAAGCGCGTCATTCAGGCGGCCGCGATGGCGGATCAAACGCGCGCGAAGAACAGCGAGGACAGGGGCGTGGGACATTGGCGCGATCCAAAGCGAAGATCACAGGTTGCGCCCTGTAGCTTTGACAAGTCGTTGAAAATTTCCATGAAGCGCCGGGCGTTTCGCCGCATGACCGTGTGAATGACCGTCTCGGCGACGACAGCTAGATCAGCCCGTTCAGATAGGCCTCGAGATTACTGCAGCCGTCGCCGTCGCGGTCCAGCGCGCCATCGTCGGGGTCGGCCGGGTTCAGCCCGTGCTCGCGCTCCCAGGCATCGGCCATGCCGTCCCGGTCCAGATCGGCCGGCGCGGCGCCGCCCTTCAGTTCGGGCCAGCCGCCGACGTCCTTTTCGCTGTCGATCAGCCGGCCGGTTCGGTCCCGCACGCCGGCCACGATCCGCCGATCGACAGCGTCGCGCACGCGCGACGCGCCGGCCCCGTCCAGGACCACCGCCATCGCCGCGGCCGGACCGCTGGTGATGATGCCGGAGGGGGCGAGGGGAGCGGTGGCGCGGTAGCTCGCCGGCGGCTTGCAGCCGACCAGGGTCCAGGGATCGTCGGGCGTCACCCCGGCCATGCTGTTGAAGGCGAACCAGGCCCGCGACAGGCCGTTGTCCTCGCAGAAGGCCAGCCGGCCGACGCTGTCGGGTCCGGGGAGATAGGCGTTGCCGACGAAGTCGTAGGCCGACGGCGCCGCGGTGTCGGCGTTGTAGCCGGAATGTCCGCCGCCCCAGTTGTAGAAGACGTTGTTGCGGAACTCGATGAAGGGACCGACCGGATCGACTTCAGGGCCGTTGTAATTGCCGGGCCGTGGCATCCGCGCCTGGTGGTTGGCCCAGAGGTTGTGGTGAAAGCTCATCCGGGCCCCGTGGCCGCCCCGGATCAGGCTGCCATAGCCGTGGCGGCCCTTCTCGTGCAGCGAGCGGTTCAGCGACTCGCCGATCAGGCTCCACTGCACGGTGACGTCGTAGACGCCGTCCTCCGGCGGGCTGTAGCGGCTGCCCACCGACAGGGTCTCGTCGACCGACCAGCTGGCGGACAGGTGGTCGAGGATGATGCGGCTGCCGCGCGAGACGGTCACCGCATCCTCCTGCACCCCCGACTCACTGCCCAGCCGCACCCGCAGGTAACGGACCACCACATCGTCGGCGGCGACGATCAACGGCTGGTCGGCCAGGGTGATTCCGTCTCCTGGCGCCGTCTGGCCGGCGATGGTGATCCGGCCCCGGGATATCTTCAGAGGCGATTTCAGGCGGATGGTTCCGGCCGTTTCGAACACCACGGTGCGCGGTCCTCTGGTCTCGACGGCGGCCCGCAGGCTGCCCGGCCCGGCGTCGTCCAGATTGGTCACGAAAAGCACCGGACCGCCCCGCCCGCCTTGCGAAAACCGTCCGTGCCCCTCTGCGCCGGGAAAGCCGAGCAGGGGGTCGGCGGCGCCTGCGGGAAGGGCAAGGACACCGAGGGCAGCGCCCATCAGGCAGGCGGCTAGACGGCTCACGGTCGAATTCTCCGGTTACGTGAACTTCGGCGGAAGTTCGGCAGAGGGGCTTGTCAAATCGTTCGAAACTGAGATATCAACGGCGATGATACCGGTGTCAAACAAGTTTTGCTTGGCAATGACACCGGTGTCAGAAGCCCGACGCGTTGCCAGGAGCTGACGTTTCGGGATCGTGTCACAGGTAGGACGACGGCGGCGCCAGACCGCGAACGGCCTGAAAGGGGAGGGACTACAAGGTGTCCAACAAGGATCGTTCGCGCGCTTTCGCGCTTCGTTTCGGCGCTTCGCTGGCGGCCATGACCATGGCGCTCGGCGCCGCCGGTTACGCCTCGGCGCAGGATACGCCGGCCGCCGACGGCGCCGACGTCGACGAAGTCGTCATCAAGGGTTTCCGCGGGTCGCTGGCCAGCGCCGTCGAGGTCAAGCGCCAGGAGACGACCGTCGTCGACTCCATCAAGGCGGAAGACATCGCCGACTTCCCCGACCTGAACCTGGCCGAATCCATTCAGCGGATCCCGGGCGTCTCCATCGACCGTGACGCCGGCGAAGGCCGCTCGATCACCGTCCGGGGTCTGGGCGCCGACTTCACCCGCACCCGCATCAACGGCATGGAGGCCCAGGCCACCACCGGCGGCACCGACAGTTCGGGCGGCGCCAACCGCGGCCGCGGCTTCGACTTCAACGTCTTCGCCAGCGAGCTGTTCAACAGCATCACCATCCGCAAGACCGCCGCCGCCGAGACCGAAGAAGGCTCGCTGGGCGCGACGGTCGACCTGCGCACCACCCGGCCGTTCGACTACGACGGCTTCCGGATGGCGGCCAGCGGCCAGTACGGCGTCAACGACCTGTCGGAAGAGTGGGACCCGCGCCTGGCCTTCCTGATCAGCGACACCTTCTGGGACGACAAGGTCGGCGTGCTGGCCTCGATCGCCTACAGTGAGCGCAACCTGCTCGAAGAAGGCTTCAGCGCCGTGCGCTGGGAACGCGCCACCGACAACGGCGGCTTCTGCAGCCCGTTCGGCTTCCCCACGCAGAACCCGACCAACAACGCCGGCACCGGCTCCTCGGCCGCCAACTGCGCCACCGGCGTTCCGCGCCTGCCCAACACGGCGGCCAACAACACCGCCTATACGACGGTCAACAGCGCCAGCGTCTTCCACCCGCGCCTGCCGCGCTACGGGCGGCTGGTGCACAGCCAGGAGCGTCTGGGCTTCACCGGCTCGGTCCAGTTCAAGCCGACCGACGACACCACCTTCAGCTACGATGTCCTTTATTCGAAGCTCGACGCCACCCGGCAGGAGAACTTCCTGGAATCGCTGTCGTTCAGCCGCAACGCGGCGGCCGGCGGCAAGACCCAGATCAACGTGCGTGACGCCGTGGTCGAGAATGGCGAGCTGGTCTACGGCGTGTTCGACAATGTCGATGTGCGGTCCGAGCAGCGCTATGACGAACTGACCACCGAGTTCACCCAGCACACCCTGACGTTCGACCACAAGTTCAACGACGTCTTCAAGATGCGGGCCTACATCGGCAACGCCAAGTCGGAGTTCGACAACCCGATCCAGACGACCGTCACGCTCGATCGCCAGAACATCCAGGGCTTCAGCTTCGACTTCCGCGGCAACCGCAATACGCCGCTGATCGACTACGGCTTCGACGTTTCCAACCCGGCCAACTGGGACTGGCGCCAGACCGGCACGACCGTGCCGCGCTCGGAAATCCGCCTGCGCCCGAACGGCGTCAACACCGAGTTCAACTCCGGACAGCTCGACTTCATCTGGGACACCACCGACTGGCTGACCCTGAAGTTCGGCTACAACATCAAGTCCTACGAGAGCGACAGCTTCGACTTCCGCCGCACCGACGAGACGGTGGTTCCGGCCCTGCCGGTCGGCACGACGGTGGCCAACATCGCCGAACTGCTGAGCGGCTTCGGCTCGGGCCTCAGCCAGCCGGGCGGCAACGACTCCAGCTGGGTGGTGCCTGACCTGGGCGCCATCGCCAGCCTGTTCAACATCTACTGCAACTGCAACACCGGCGTCCCCGGCGGCGACTTCACCCTGACCAGCATCACCAACGGCAACGCCCGCGGCGGCAACCGGTCGATCAAGGAAGAGGACCGCGCCTGGTACCTGCAGGGCGACTTCCGCTTCGACCTGTTCGCCGACATGCGCCTGCGCGGCAACGTCGGCATCCGCGGCGTCAACACCAAGCTGCTTGCCCAGGGCTATAGTTCGACGGGCGGCGGCACCCCGGTTCACGGCACCAACGACTACGACAACTACCTGCCGTCGTTGAACCTGGCTCTGGATGTCACCGACCAGTTCCTGGTGCGTTTCGGCGTAGCCAAGGTCATGGCCCGCCCGCAAATCGGCAATACCCTGGCCGGCACCAACTATCTGGTCCCGACCACCTCGCTGGCTCCGACCAGCCCCAACTTCACCGCCTCGATCGGCAACGTGAAGCTGGAGCCCTTCCAGGCCACGACCTACGACCTCAGCTTCGAGTGGTACTTCGCCCCCGAAAGCCTGGTCTCGGTGGCCTTCTTCTACAAGGATATCGACACCTACATTCAGATCATCCGCCAGGACCTGCCCTACTCGGACCTGACGGCCCTGAACGGCAGCGCCTTCGCGCCGGGCTTCTGTACCGCGGCCGGCAGCTGCAGCCCCTCGACGATCTTCCAGCTGACCAGCGCCGTGAACACCGACGGCGGCCCGCTGCAGGGCCTCGAGATCAGCTACCAGCAGCCCTTCACCTTCCTGCCGGGGCCGCTGAAGAACCTCGGGGTGCAGCTGAACTACACCTACGTCGAGTCCGAGATCGACTACTGCAACAACGCCCTCTGCACGGCCGTCGTCACCGACGACCTGATCAACCTGTCGCCCAGCGCCTACAACGCCACCCTCTACTACGAGGATGACAAGTTCAGCGCCCGGGTGTCCGGTTCCTACCGCGAGGGCTATCTGCAGAACGTCCCGGGCCGTAACGGCAACCTGGTCGAGGGCAAGACCGAGACGTTCAACGTCGACGCCTCGGCCTCGTACAAGATCACCGACAAGCTGATGGTCACCGTCGAGGGGCTGAACCTCACCGACGAGTTCAACCGCCAGTGGGTCGGGGGCGACGGTCGCGAGAGCACCAGCGTCTACCACCACACCGGCCGCCAGATCTACTTCGGCTTCCGGTACAGCTTCTAACCTACCTCCTTGCGCAAACTGGGCGCCGGGATCTGTACCCGGCGCCCAACTTTTTCGTCTAGGCTGGCGCCCTCAGCAGTTCAAAGGAGCGCGTGATGAGTCACGACCGGATGTCCGTCCTGACGGCGATGATGAAGCAGGGTGTGATCCCGGTCTTCTACCACCCCGACCCCGAGGTGTGCGTCAACGTCATCCAGGCCTGCGCCAACGCCGGCGCGCCCAGCATCGAGTTCACCAATCGCGGGGACTTCGCCTCCCATGTCTTCCTCGAGGTCGCCCGCCATTTCGCGGGCGCCGACCCCCGCGTGGTCATGGGCGTCGGCTCCATCGTCGATGCGCCGACCGCCGGCATCTACATCGCCAACGGCGCCAGGTTCGTCGTCGGCCCGATCCTCAACGCCGATGTCGCAAAAGTCTGCAACCGGCGCATGATCCCCTACAGCCCGGGCTGCGGCAGCGCTTCCGAGATTTCCTATGCCCAGGAGCTGGGCTGCGAGATCGTCAAGGTGTTCCCGGGGACCCAGGTCGGCGGCCCGGAGTTCGTCAAGGCGGTGCTCGGCCCCATGCCCTGGACCCGGATCATGCCGACCGGCGGGGTCGATCCCACCGAGGACAGCGTCAAGGCCTGGTTCGGGGCCGGCATCGTCGCCGCCGGCATGGGCAGCAAGCTGATCACCCAAGCCATGCTCGACGCCAGGGACTGGTCCGGCATCGAAACCAGGGTCCGCGAGACCGTCCAACTCATCGAGAAGCACAGGAAGTAATGAGCGATATCCTCAACCTCCGTCCGGCCGAAGACTGCCGCTGGGACTGCGTGTCCTTCGGCGAGGTGATGCTGCGGTTCGATCCCGGCCACGGCCGGGTGCGCAACGCCCGGTCGTTCAACGTCTGGGAGGGCGGCGGCGAGTACAATGTCGCCCGCGCCATGCGCAAATGCTGGGGCAAGCGCGCCGCCGCCGTGACGGCGCTGCCGGTCAACGACCTGGGCTGGCTGGTCGAGGACCTGATGATGCAGGGCGGGGTCGACACCAGCCACGTCATCTGGCGCGACTTCGACGGCATCGGCCGCAACACCCGGGTGGGCCTGAACTTCACGGAAAAGGGCTTCGGCGTCCGCGCCGCCCTCGGCTGCTCCGACCGGGCCAACAGCGCCGCCAGCCAGATCGCGCCGGGCGAGGTCGACTGGGACCGGCTGTTCGGCGAGGAAGGCGTGCGCTGGTTCCACACAGGCGGCATCTTCGCGGCCCTGTCGCCGGGCACCGCCCAAGCCGTCATCGAGGCGGTCAAGGCGGCCCGCAAATACGGAACCATCGTCTCCTACGACCTCAACTACCGGGCCAGCCTGTGGAAGAGCCAGGGCGGCAAGCCGGGCGCGCAGGTCATCAATCGCGAGATCGCCCAGTACGTCGACGTGATGATCGGCAACGAAGAGGACTTCACCGCCTGCCTCGGGTTCGAGGTCGAGGGCATGGACGAGCACATCAGCGCCATCGACCCGGCCAATTTCAAGACCATGATCGCCACGGCGGTTCGTGAGTTCCCCAACTTCAAGGTGGCGGCGACCACCCTGCGCAACGCCAGGACGGCGACCTTCAACGACTGGTCGGCCATCCTCTGGGCCGGCGGCGAATTCTACGCCTCGCAGATGCGCGAGAACCTGGAGATCTACGACCGGGTCGGCGGCGGCGACGGCTTCGCCTCGGGCCTCGCCTACGGCTTCCTGGAGGGCAAGGGCCCGCAGGCGGCGGTCGAGTACGGGGCCGCCCACGGCGCCCTGGCCATGACCACGCCCGGCGACACCTCGATGGTCCGCGCCAGCGAGGTCGAGGCCGTGATGCACGGCAAGGGCGCCCGGGTCATCCGCTAGGCGCGCTCGAACGCCCAAACAAAAACGCCCCGGAGTTTCCTCCGGGGCGTTTCTGCATCTGGCCTCAGCCTAGTGGCGGATGACCTCGAAGATCAGCCCGGTGGCGATGGCGGCCAGGATGTAGTCGTCGCCCGACCGGTACCAGTAGTAGCCGCGGGGCGGGGCCCGCAGGCGGTAGCGGCCGTAGTCGTTCACGCGGTAGCCGTTGGAACGGTAGTCGCGGGGCAGATAGGCGCCCCGGCGCCAGGCCGTGTAGCCCGGGCGGTAGTAGGGATCGCTGTAGTAGGCCGACGGCGGCGCGCCGTAGTGCCAAGTGTTGCGGTAGTAGTAGCCGTTGTGGCGAGCGCGATCCCACCGTTCGCGTTGGCGGTTGTCGCGACGATCGTCACGGCGATCCGCGCGATGGTCACGCCGGTTGTCGCGACGATCATCGCGGCGGTCCCAGCGGTCGCCGCGGCTTTGCGCCGCGACGTCGGTGGCCGTAACCAGCATCGGTCCGGAGACGCAGGCGGCGGCGGTCAGAGCGAGTATCAGACGTTTCATGGTCGACGTCCTCCTTTTGGTCGACTGGCGGTCCAGGATGGTGGAGGACCGCACGATTTCCCTCGACAGACGGCCATGGTGTGAGGCGCAGTCTGAACCCGACCTGAACGGCGCTGTCAGGGTTACCGTTCCCTGAAGATCCGAAAGGACAGCCGCTCAGCGGACGTTCGTCGGGTCGACCCAGTCCTTGCAGTTCTTGTTGTAAAGGTCGATTGCGCCATTGGCGGTCGAAGCCATCTTCACCCCGACGGCATGGGCCGCGTCCACCGAATCCCAGAGCCGGGCGCCCTGCAACAGGTCGATCAGGTTGTTGGCGGTCTGGTTGGCGGCGATGAAATGCCGGACGCCGGCGGCGAGGTGAGGACAGACAACATCCACCGAGCCTCCGCTTTCGCCCGCTGTGCGGAACTCGGCGAAGCCGGCTTCCGATTCCCGCCCGATCGTCGCGTTCAGCGCCTGAGCGCGATCCTTGACGTCGGACTGCGCCCAGGCCCCTGCCGGGGCCAGCGTGAGAAAGGCGAGGGCGAGAACGGTGAGCCTTGGCGATTGGGTCATGGCAAATCCTGGCGCGGGTGAGAAAGGGGGCCGCCCGCCCCGGAGCCCCCTCCAATTGGTTACCCCGCAGTCCCGCCGTTCACACCCCCGAAAAGGGTGTGAACGCAACTCTACTTTTCCCTTACCCGCATCCTAACAGGCTGAAAGTATTCGGAGAAAAAATCGTCAAAACGTCGCAACGCGGTTCCCGGTTAACCTTGAATTCAGAGACGCGGCTCTTTGCTCGTATCCGTGATCAACACGAACCGGCCGCCAGAACGGCGCCAAACACGGGACACGGCATCATGATGATGAGCCAACCTACCGAAGGCCTTATGCCCCTGCCGGGGCCGGACACCTCGGGCGACGAGCTGTTCCGCATGGGCATGCTCTACTCCACCGGTCAGGGCGGCGCGCCGCTCGACTACGTCTCGGCCCACATGCTGTTCAACCTCGCGGCGATGCGCGGCTCGATGGAAGCCCGGCTCTACCGCAAGGAACTGAGCCAGGAGATGGCCTCCGACGAAGTCGCCGAAGCCCAGCGCCAGGCGCGCGAATGGCTGGCCCGGGCGTAAGTCACTGATCCTTCTCCCGCTCGCCGGGAGAAGGTGGCGCGAAGCGCCGGATGAGGGCAGCGCCGGACTTTGGTGATTGCCCTGATCATGGATGACTCGGCCAGCTTCGGCGCCGCCCTCATCCGAGCCCCTTCGGGGCCCACCTTCTCCCGGCAAGCGGGAGAAGGAACCGAGAAGACCTAGTTATTGCTCCGCGGGTTCAGGTCGTAGCTGAAGCCGAAGCTGATCGGGATCAGGTCCCTGAAATACTGCTGCAGGAACAGGTTGGCCTCGGCCACGTCGCTGCGCGGCACATAGACCAGATCGAACCGCCGCAGGGGGACCAGATCGGCCCCGCCCTGGTTCGAGCCCTTCAACAGATCCACCGTCCGCCGCATGAACCGCCCGTCGGCGTTGCGGCGCAGGATGACCACCTGCTTGCGCTTGGCGGTCGGGTTGAAGCCGCCGGCCATGGCCACCGCCTGCAGCGAATTGATGTCGCCGGGCATGTCGTAGATGCCGGGCTTGGATACCTCGCCGTAGACGAACACCTTCAGTGGCTGGGCCGTCTTCACCCCGACCGTGACCTGGGGCCGCAGCAGCTCCCGCGAATAGGCCGCGGCCAGCGCCTGTTCGATTTCCGGCAGGGTGCGGTCGGCGACCATCACGGCGCCGACCAGGGGCAGGGCGATTCGCCCGTCCGGCTGGATGAAGCCGGTCTTGTTCAGCTCCGGCGCCGAGGCGATGAAAATCTCCAGTTCGTCGCCCGGATAGACGCGGTAGGCGGGCTCGGCCTCGCTCCAGTCGGCATAGGCGATGTCGGGAAACGCCTGCCCTCTGGGGGCCGAGGTCGGCCGGTCCTTGTCCTTGCCCCCGAACGGCCAGGCCTGTGCCGCCAGGGGGGCGCCCGCCGCCAGGGCGAGGACGCTGAGGGCTGCAACAAGACGGCGCGCGCGGATCATGGGCCAAACGTTAAGGAGAATGGGTAACGGACCGTTAATGCCGCCCGCGCGAGGGTGCCCTTGAAGAGAGGGCGTCAGAAGAATCGCATGGCCTACGCCGGCAGCTGGAGCACTGTACCGCATGACCCGCCGGCCCGCGCCGACTGGGCCGGTCGGCCGCGCTATGCGCCCAGCGACTTCGTCACCCTGCTGTGGCGCGAGAAGGGGTTGATGCTGGCCGTCTTCCTGGTGCTGTTCGTCGTCGGCGCCGGCTTCTCGATGACGCTCAAGAAGTCCTACACGGCCGGCTCCAGCGTGCTGGTCCAGCTGGGCCCGGAATATGTCTACGAGCCCCGGGCCGGCGACGCCGCCCGCGGCGCGGTGCCCGACATCGACAGCCTGGTCGCCTCCGAAGCCGAGATCCTGCTCTCCAGCCAGCTGCGCGAACGCACCCTGCGCAAGCTCGGCCTGTCGACCGTCTATCCCGCAGTCGGCGAGAAGTACGACGCCGCGCCCGCCGCCGAGAAGCCGCTGATCATGGCCAAGGCGGTGCAGGACATGGGCGAGAAGATGAATGTCGCCACCACGCCGCTGAACCCGGTGATCCGCATCAGCTTCGAGCATGAGGACCCGGCCATGGCCGCCCGGGTGCTGAACACCTTCCTCGAGGAATACCTCGCCTACCGCCGCACGGTCCTGGTCCAGGCCGCCTCGCCGGCCCTGGAGCGCCAGCGGGTGTTGTTCGAGGAGCGGCTGGCCGACGCCGACACCGCCTATCAGGAGTTCCTGCAGAACAACAATCTGGGTGACTTCGCCGCCACCAAGTCCAGCATGACCCAGCTGATCGGCCAGCTCGAGGGCCAACGCTACACGCTCGAGGCCAGCATCCAGGAGCGTCAGGGACGCCTCGCCGGCCTTGAGAGCCAGTTGGCCGGTTTCCCGCCGACGACCCTGCTCTACAGCGACGTCAACACCGCCGACACCGACAAGTTGGCCCAGCTCAAGGTGCAGCGCGAGGACCTGCGCAGCCGCTACACGCCGGACTCCCAGACCCTCCAGAACATCGACGCCCAGATCCGCACCCTGGAAGCCGCCGTCGGCGCCGGCCGCACCGCCGCGCCGGGCGCGCGGCGCATGGGACCCAACCCGGTCTACCAGACCCTGGTGACGGACAAGGCCCAACTGGTCGCCGAAATTTCCTCGCTGAAGAGCGCCCGCGACACCAACACCGCCCAATACGCCGAGGCCACCACCAAGCTGCAGCAACTGGCCGAGCTTGAGCCGCGGTTCACCGAGCTGACCCGCGACCGCGACATCCTGCAGAGCTCGGTGCGCGACTACACGGTCAAGGAACAACAGGACGACGCCGCCCGTATGATGGCCGGCGAGAGCAACGACAACATCCGCATCTTCGAGCGCGCCAGCCCGCCGCCGAAGGGCGCCAGCCTGAAGAAGCCGGTGCTGATCCTGGCCTTCCTGTTCGCGGCCTTCTCGGCCCTCTGCGCCGGCCTGTTGCGCATGTTCCTGCGCCCCGGCATGCCGACGCCGGCCTCGGCCTCGCGGACCCTCGATCTGCCCGTCCTGGGTGCGGCGCCGCTGAAGGCGCGTTGATCTCAGTACGCCCAACACCGTCATCCTCGGGCTTGTCCCGAGGACCCATTTGTCCGTCGTGCGCGAATGGATGAGGTTTCGCTCGCAAGTCAGCGCCAACCGTTTGTCGCGGCTGAACGATGGGTCCTCGGGACAGGCCCGAGGATGACGATTGGGGGGGGAAACCGCGGCGCCAATCGGCCCCGCGATGTGATTCTATGGCGCAGACGGCGAGGCGGGCCGTCGGCGACCGGATAAGATAACCTGCAACCCACTGCGTGCGTGGCGATTCGACGGATGGTGGACCTGAGCGGCGAAATGGGGGGGCTGTGGGCGACGCTTGGCGCGCCCGCTCCCGGCCGCGCGCGCGTCATCCAGTTCGCCGCCGCCCGGGCCGGCGAGGGGACCTCCACCGTCGCCCGCGAGTTCGCCCGCTTCGCCGCCCGCCGGGCCGGCAAGACCGTCTGGCTGATCGATCTGGACCTGCAGGCCTCGCCGCAGCACGCCGCCATCGCCGCCGACCCGGTCCACTACGGGGCCCTCGGCAAGGCCTCTTCCGCCAGCCCGGACGGCAGCAGCTTCCTGACCATCCAGCCGCCGCAGAAGACCGCCGACGGCCTGATCATCCCCGACGCCCGCTACATCGCCGCCCATCAGGTCGGCGAGGCCCGCTGGTGGGTCACCCGTTTCCGCCGCGAGGTGCTCAAGGGCCGCCAGACCGTCCACATCCTGCCCGGCGCCGACTACTGGAACAGCCTGCGCAAGCACGCCGACCTGGTCGTCATCGACGCCCCCGCCGCCGACCGCTCGCAGGCCGCCCTGACCGTGGCGCCATTCATCGACCAGACCGTGCTGGTGGTTTCGGCCGACCAGCCGGACGTCAGGGCGCCGGCCCAGCTGCGCGACGCGATTGCGACTGCGGGCGGCCGGGTGGCCGGGGTCTTCTTCAACCGCGCCCAGGTCGAACCACCCGGCTTCCTGCGGCGGATCCTGCCGTGAGCGCGCGGCTCTCCATAAACCTACCGCTCATCCCGGCGAATGCCGGGACCCGGATTCAGCCTCGCTCTTGGATCGTTGGCCCACCGACAGTTCCAATCGCGGAAAGTCGTGGGTTCCATCTGGGTCCCGGCATTCGCCGGGATGAGCGGTAATATGTTGCCTTACGCGGACTGGACTCGTCCGCCTCCGCCCATCGGCAGCCCAATACCCCCAGGCCCGACAACTCCTTCACGTCCCCGCCGCCGCGCCGACCTGTTCGACTGGCTCGCCTTCGGCCTCTCGGTCTTCATCCTGCTGATCTTCAGCCAGGGCTGGATCATGCCGATCTTCGGGGCGACCTTCGACGCCGCCGCCTCGGGGATCGTCCGCAACGCCTACCTGCCGGCCTATGGGGCGGCCATCGTGCTGATGGCCATGAACCTCGGCGAGGTGGTCAAGGGCACGCTACGCCAGCCGCTGCTGGTGCTGATCATGCTGGTGGTGGCCGCCTCCATGCTGTGGTCGCTGGCCCCCGACGCCACCCTGCGCCGGATGATCGCCCTCTACGCCACGACCCTGGGCGGCATCGTCATCGCCGCCCGCTACCGCTGGTCGACGCTGGCCGAGGTCATCGGGACGTCGTTCCTGATCCTGGCCGTGGTTTCCTTCCTGCTGGCCGTCGGCGCGCCGTCGATCGGCAAGATGCAGACCTTGTTCCCCGGCGCCTGGCGGGGTGTCTGGGTCGAGAAGAACGGCCTGGGCGGCATGATGGCCATGGGCTTCGGCGTCTGCGCCGCCGCCGGTCTCCTGAACCCGCGCCGGGCCTGGCTGTGGTACGGGGCAGCCATCCTGACCCTGTTCCTGGTCATCATGTCGACCTCGAAGACCTCGCTGGTCTCGCTGGTGCTCGGGATCGGCGCCCTGGCCTTCGTCTGGATCGTGCGCCGGGGCGCCGCCTCCGCCGTGGCCGCCACCTGGGCGGCGGTGGTCGGGGCCCTGCTGTTCGCCGCCTTCCTGGTCTTCGCTTCGGATGTCTTCCTGGGGTTGCTCGGCAAGGACGCCACCCTGACCGGCCGCACCAGGATCTGGGCCGCCGTCTGGCGGCAGATCCAGGAACGGCCCTGGACCGGCTATGGCTACAGCGCCGTCTGGGACGACAAGTCGGGCTGGGGCCCGCTGGCCTGGATCACCAGGGAAGCCAACTTCAAACCCAACCACGCCCACAACGCCTGGCTCGAGCAGTGGCTGGGCATGGGCTACCCGGGCCTGATCGCCTGGGCGCTGTTCTACCTGCAGACCATGATCGCGGCCATCGTCGCCGTGTTCCGCGAGAAGGGCGCCTACCTCGCCCTGCCGTTCCTGATCATCTACAGCCTGACCACCCTGACCGAGAGCTTCGCGGTCTCCTACAACGACATGCGCTGGATGATCTTCGTGGCGCTCGCCGTGAAGCTGGCCTTGCCCGATCGGGATCAGGACTAGACCCGTCCAATCCCCTACGCCACCACCCACACGACCCCGGCGCAATCCCGGCGGAATCCTGCGCCGATCACCCATGGCGCCCCGTACCGGCTCGGGTAAAAATATCTGTTAGAACAATGCCTTACAGAAGACCGATAGTTCGAAACCTGCTATAACGGCGCTTCGATAAGCCACCTCTACAGCCCCGCCCGCGACGCCCCTTGCGCCATCGTCACCACATCGAACGAGGTTTTCGCCCGCTCGACCAGCCGCGCCAGGGCGTCCGGCGTGCAGCCCCAGGCCGAGGGCGTTTCGGCCACGTCGTGGGTGTAGAGGATCAGCCAGGCCTTGCGGCGCACGGCCTCGTCCATCCAGCGCAGGGCGCATGCCTCGCCGTCCTCGCCCTCGACGCCGACGGCGGGCAGCTGGTTGGCGTCGGCGCCGTCGGTGACCAGGCCGGCCTGGACCGTGCGCAGGGTCTTGAAGCGGCCGCCCAGCGCCTTCTTGGCGGCGAAGGAGACGTCGCCGTAGGGGTAGGCGAAGCTGACCGGGTCCGGCGCGCCGCGTGCGGCCAGGGCCAGGCCGTTGCGGGCGACGTCGGCGGCGATGGTCGGTTGGTCGGCCTGGCCGCAGTCGAGGTGGCTGTAGGTGTGGCAGGCGACCTCATGGCCGGCCGCGACGAGGCGGCGGGCGTCCTCGGCGGAACCGTAGCGGCCCATGGGGCCGTCACCGTCCTCAAGGCCGGCGCAGATGTAGAAGGTGCCGCGCAAGGATGCGGCCTCCAGCACCCGGGCCCCGGCGAGGGCGGCGGTGGCCGGCACGTCGTCGAAGCTGAAGGTGATCATCGGCCGGTCGAGCGCCAGCCGCAGCGGTTTGCGGAAGGCCAGGCGGGTGTAGCGGCGGCGCAGCTTGCCGCGCAGCGACCGGTCGGCGGAATAGGCTTCCATCACACCACCTCCGCATAGAGGCCGGCGCGGTAGAGGCGCATGGCGAAAGCGCGCAGGCCCGACGGCAGGGCCTCGGACAGGGCGGCGAGGCGGGCGGCCTCGCGCAGCAGGCTGCGGGCCGGCAGGCGGCGGATCAACCTGGCGACCTTGAAGCTGGCGTAGCCGCTGACGACCTGCGGATGGGCCTCGACCACGCGGGCGAAGTTGGCGGCCGACTGGCGGTACTTGGCGACCAGGGCCGGGGCGGTGTCGAGGCCAAGGTGGCTGGCCGGAATGTCGGGGTGGAGGATCGGCCAGGCCCGCGCGACCCGCATGGCCCATTCGACGTCCTCCCAGCCCCAGCCGGTGAAACGCTCGTCGAAGGCCACGGCCTCGAACACCTCGCGGCGGACCAGCAGGTTGGAGGTGAAGACGTGCTTCTCGGGGTTCAGGGCCCGCTGCCCGGCCGGCAGGCAGTCGCTGCGCAGGGCCATGGCCCGGTGCAGGGCGAAGCGCCGGTCCAGCGGCGTGCGCTGGAAGGAAAAGCCGCCGAAGGCGACGGCGGCGTCCTGGCCGGCGACGGCCAGCCAGTCGGCGACGAACGTCTCGCTGTCGGGCAGCATGTCGGCGTCGAGGAAGAGAAGGTGTTTGCCCCGCGCTTCCGACGCCAGCCGGTTGCGGCCCTTGGCCCGGCCGACGTTGGCGGCCAGGCGCACGAAACGGGCCGGGCAGGGCAGGGCCTGGACGGTTTCGGCGACACGGGCGGCGAGGTCGCCGTCCTTGCCGCCGTCGTCGAGCAGGACGATCTCGATATCGGCCGATTGCGCGGCGAGCTCACGGGCCAGCCGGGCCGGGTCGTCGCCGAGGAAGGGGATCAGCACCGACAGGCGCGGCTTCGCCTCCGCCCAGAGCGGATTGTCGACGATCCAGTCGGCGGTGGGGGCGGTCACGCGGCGGCTCCCGATCGCAGGGACCGCAGCAGGGTCCGACCGTGGCTGCGCAGGCCGCCGGCGTCCAGCAGCCAGGCGGTGACGCCGTAAGCCAAGGCGCCGAGGCCGGCCTTGAGGGCCAGTTCGGGGAGCTCGTCGATGTCCGGCAGGGCCAGGACGACCAGCATCATCGGGATGCAGGCCAGGCCCGCCCGGATCAGGGTCTCGATCGGCAGGGGCAGGCCGATGACCTTGCGGCCCATCACGAAGGAGGCCAGGGCGCCGGTGGCGTAGCTGGCGGTCGTCGCCCACATGGCCCCGTCGAGGCCGAAGCGCGGGACCAGGGTCAGGTTGAGCACCAGATTGAGCCCGGCCGGGAAGGTCATGGCCACCATCAACAGGCTGGTGCGGCGGCCCAGCGTGAAGGCCTGGTGCAGGTAGTAGGTGGTGATGCCTGAGAAGAAGCCGCCGGCCGCGATCCACGGCACCACCCGGGCCGCGCCCTGGGCCAGCTGCGGCCCGATCAGCAGTTCCGAGAGTGGCAGCGCGACCAGCGCCAGGCCGACGGCGGCCGGCAGGGTCAGCAGCACCATGAAGCTGGCCTGTTCCTTCGCCGTCTGCACCAGCGCCGCCTTGCCGCCGCGCTCCAGCGCCGCGACCATGGCCGGGCCGCCGGCCATGCCGAGCCAGACGAAGACCACGTCCTGGGTGCGGTTCGCGAGGCTGTAGCCGGCGTGATAGACGCCGACGCTGGCCTCACCGAGGAAGGCCCCCAGCACGAACCGGTCGGTGCTGGAGATGACCAGCGCCAGGATCAGCGACAGCGAGATCGGCACGCCGTAGCCGGCGTATTCGCGGGCCCGCACCGGCTGCCAGTGTCCGCCCTTGAACAGCTTCAGCTCGCCGGGCAGGGCGAACAGAAGGCAGATGGCCGAGATCGCCGCCGAGCCCAGCAGCGGCGAGGCGCCGCCCATGCCGATGGCCGCCAGCACCGCGCCGATGGCGAAGCCGCCGATGGTCTGGGCGATGTCGAGGGTGGCCGCCGAGGCCACCTCGCCGTCGGCGCGGCGGCGCTCCTGGACCAGCTTGATGCAGCTGCGGAACAGGATGGCCGCCAGGCCGGCGCTGATCGCCACCTTCAGCGGTTGATGCACCGGGGCCAGCCAGACGGCGGCCCCGGCCAGCAGCGGGAATCCGAGGCCCAGCATCGACCAGGCCCTGTACAGGGTCATCATGTGGTCGGCGGTCTCGCCCTGCTCGCGGGCCCGAGCCTGGAAACGGGCCATGGCGGCTTCCGTCCAGGTGAAGAGGGCGGTGTGGCTGAGCACCATGGCCGAGTAGGCGATGGCGTAGACGCCGTAGTCGGCCGGGCTGAGCAGGCGGGTGAAGACGACAATGGTCAGCAGCCCGACCAGGCCCTGGGCCAGGTTGACGGGCAGATAGCCAAGGACGCCGCGCCAGAACATCGCTTCAGCGCACCACGTGCCGGTCGCCCAGCAGGCAGGGGATGGTCATGGCCATGATGTAGAGGTCGAGCCAGAAGGACTGGCGCTCGATGTAGTCGATGTCGAGGGCCACCCGGCGCTGCACCAGCTCGGGCGTGTCGACCGGGCCGCGCGAGCCGTTGACGGCGGCCCAGCCGGTCATGCCGGGCTTGAGGCGGTGGCGGTGGGCATATTCCATGACCAGCCGCGAGCTTTCGGTGTCGCCGGTCTTCATGCCGACGGCGTGGGGGCGGGGGCCGACCAGGCTCATCTCGCCGGCCAGCACGTTGAACAGCTGCGGCAGCTCGTCGAGGCTGGTGCGGCGGATGAAGCGGCCGACCGGGGTGACGCGGTCGTCGCCGCCGGTGACCTGCCGGCTGGCCGTGTGGTCGGTCAGCTCGTGCTTCATCGAGCGGAACTTCCAGACGCGGATTTCCTCGTTGTTGAAGCCGTGGCGGCGCTGGCGGAAGAAGACCGGGCCGGGGCTGTCGAGCTTGATCAGCACGGCGACCATGGCCATCACGGGCGCCAGCAGCACCAGCGCCAGGGCGCCGACGCCGAGGTCCTGCAGGCGCTTGAGGGCGGCGCGTTTCTCGTCGGTGGCGACGCCGGAGACCCGGGCCAGCGGGGCGTCGGCGATGCGGCTGATGACGGCGGTGCGGGCGGCGTCGCCGTCGAGGTCGACGACCAGGCAGATGTCGTTGGGCAGCACGCTCAGCCGCTCGGTGATCATCCGCACGCGGCCCTTGGCGGCCGAGGTGACGGCGATCACCACCTGGTCGACATAGGGCATGATCCGGTGGCCGATCAGGGCGTCGAGGTCGCCCAGCACCGGCACGCCCTGGATCTTCGCCGGGGCCCGGCCGAGGCGGTCGTCGAAGACGCCCACGACATTGACCTCACGCGAGGCGAGGGCGGCGGTGATCAGTTTCCCGGCGGCCTCGTTGGCCCCGACGATGACGATGTTGGGGGTCAGGAAGCCGGCGTTGCGCCAACGCCGGACCATGCCCCACCAGATGGCCTGCAGCACGGCCAGGCTGACGAAGGCCATGGCGAACCAGGAGGTCAGCACCGGCGACGGCGGCGCGCCGCCGACCAGCCAGACGCCGGCTGTCAGCATGACCCCGGCCAGGCCGAACCCGGCCAGCAGCCGCACCATGCGGGTCCACAGCCGCCCGTAACGCGGAAACCGGTAGAGGCCGACGCCCCCCAGCAGCCAGGCCAGCGCCAGGGCCCCGGCGGCATAGGGCGCCACCTGCCCCAGGCTGGCTTTGATCCAGCCCTGCGGCGTGGCGATATGGGCCCCGACGATGGCCAGCGCCGCCAGCGAGCCGACGTCGACGATGCGGAACAGCCGTCCGACCAACTGGCCCTGGATGCGGTTACGCAAGGGGGTCAGGCGGCCGGGCCGCAGGGGACCGCGACGGTCGCTGTCCCCGTCCTCGGCTTGGGGGGCCTCCGGCGGGGCGACCAGGCCGCGGCGCATATCGTCGCGCAGGGCCTTGGCGGCGGCGACCCAGGGCTCATCGGCAGGCTGCGGGATGGGGGAAATGGTCATGGCGGCGAAACCTTGCCACGGCGCCCCTGATCACCCGGTTAACACCGTTCCTCCAGCAGGTTGTTTGCGGCGATTGCAACCGCGCCCCGAACCGGCTATCAGCGCCCCTCGCCTGGGGTGACGTGGCCGAGTGGCTGAAGGCACCGGTTTGCTAAACCGACGTACGGTTTAAAGCCGTACCGAGGGTTCGAATCCCTCCGTCACCGCCAGGCGTTTTTCCCTTCCCTCATAGTTCCCGCGGCGCCGGCCGCACGGCGCGCCAGATCGCCAGCCCCAGCAGCGGCAGCCAGGCCAGCAGGAAGCTGAGGGTCAGCAGGTTCAGATTGCGCGCGTCGCTGAAGGCGGCCAGCACGCCGACGGCCGGGGCCAGCAGCAGGATGCCCAGGATCCAGCGGCGCGGCGGCTTTTCGAGGCAGACGGCGGCCAGGATCAGGGCGTGGGCGGCCAGCGCCGCGAACTTGACCCAGGCGGCGGTGGAGGAGGTGGGCAACAGGGCGGCCTGGGGTTCCAGGGTGGGGGTGATCTTCAACAGGGTGAAGGTCTCGACGTAGTCGGCGGCCAGGGCGACGACGGCGGCGAGGATGGCCAGCAGGATCGGCAGGCGCAGCTTTCCGCCGGAGACGAACAGGGCCGCGAAGATGGCGAACAGGGTGTAGCTGGGGATGTAGGCGGCCACATCCAACTGGTTGATGGCGTCCACGGCGTCGATGCTCAGGCCCCGGCAGGGATCGACCGGGTCGCCGAAGATGTTGGTCAACTCCTGCGCCTTGCGGGCGAACTCGAACTGGATGACGGCGCCGTCGCTCAGGCAGCCGGCCGCCGCCTTCACCGGTCCCAGCAGGCGGAAGGCGACGGTGACCGCCAGCGAGACCAGGCCCGCGACGCCGGCCAGAATGGCCCACAGGCGCGGTGTTCCGATTGTTCGATCCATGGCGATCCCTCCGAATTCAGACCGACTGTGCCGAACAGCGGCCTCGGACGGCAAGAGGCTTTGCAGGCCCGGGTGACGGCGGCATCCTGACAGCGAACTGGGGAGCGCCGTCATGATCGCCTTCGAGACCCTCCGCGCCCGCGCCGCCGCCCGCAAGGGCGGGGACGCGGCCCTGGCCGCGCTGATGCCGGCGATGAAGACGCCGGCCGAACTGACGGCCATTCCCGATGATCGCTGGTTGTCGATGATCAGTCGCTGCGTGTTTCAGGCGGGTTTCTCCTGGAGCGTGGTCGAGAAGAAATGGCCGGGGTTCGAGACGGCCTTCTGGGGTTTCGATCCGGGCCGCTGCCGGGCCATGGACGACGAGGCGTTCGACGCCCTGCTGAAGGACACCGGGATCATCCGCAACGGGGCCAAGGTGCGCAGCGTGCCGCTGAACGCGGCCCTGCTGATGGATCTGGCGGCCGAGCACGGCAGCGCCGGCAGGTGTTTCGCCGACTGGCCGGCGGAGGACTATGTCGGGCTCCTGGAGATGTTGAAGCGGCGGGGGGACCGGCTCGGCGGCGGGGCCGGGGCGATGGCGATGCGGTTCATGGGCCGGGACGGCTGGGTGCTGTCCCAGGCCGTGGTCAAGGCGCTGACCGGCGCCGGCGTGGTCGATGGACCGGTGACCTCGAAGACGGCGCAGCGGGCGATCCAGAAGGCGTTCAGCAACTGGGCCGACGAGAGCGGAGCGCCGTTCGCCCATATCAGCCGAACCCTGGCCCTCAGCGTCGATTGACGGGCGACGCGCTACTCAATCTGGGCAGCTTGTCAAACTGGTTAACGCATGTTTACTGTCGGTAGATCGACGATGCGTCTCCCGTTTTCGTTTTACTACCTATGGGTCACGCTCGCCTGTTCAGTTGAGTGCTTACCTGGTGACGGTCGCTGGGGGCGGCCATCGCGAGTGAGGCGTCCCGCCACCCCAAGGGTGTTGCGGCGGGACCGACGGCGCCGCTGATCCTGTCAGCAGATTTTCGACGCCGAGATCGGGGGACCCTGGTTCCCCGGCGCGCTTGAGGCTGGTGGGGGAATACCATGGCGTTGAAGGCCCTTCTGCGCGGCTGCATGGCCGCGTCCATATTTCTGTCGGCGCCGCTCTGGCTGATGGCCACTGGCCAGGCGTTGGCGGCCCAGGCGGTTCCGCCGCCGGCCTTCACCGGGCTCAAGAAGACGGTCGCCGTCGACCTGTTCGGCGGCGCCGAGCTGACGGCCGGGCAGGTGGCCTCCGACGGCATGACCGCCATGCTGACCGACGTCCTGATCAACGATGGCCGGTTCGTCGTGGTCGAGCGCCAGTCCCTGACCAGCATCCAGACCGAACAGCAGCTGGGCCAGACCGGCGCGACGACGGCCGAAACCGCCGCCCAGTCCAATCGCCTGATCGGCGCGCGCTTCATCGTCAAAGGAGCGATCACCAAATACAACCCGTCGGCCGGCGGGGGCGGCGTCAACGTCGGCGGTTTCGGCGGCGGCCTGCTTGGCGCGGGCGCCAGCAGCAAGACCGCGACGGTGACCATCTCCCTGCGCCTGATCGACACCACCACCGGCCAGGTTGTCTCAACGTTCAACGGCACGGGTTCGGCCAGCAGCCAGCGGGCCGACGCCGGGCTGGTGAACAGCAAGGGCGGCACCCTTGGCCTGAACGGCTTCCGCGAAACCTCCCTGGGCAAGGCCCTGGAGGACGCCATCAAGAAGGCGGTCGCCAAGATCGGGTTGGACGTCGGCAAGATTCCCTGGACCGGCCTCGTCGTCGATAACCGCGGCGGCCAGATCTACCTCAACGCCGGCGCCGACCAGAACGTGCAGCCCGGCATGGCCTTCGCCGTCTTCCGGCAGGGCGAGACCATCACCGATCCGGGCACCGGCGCCGTGCTGGACACCAGTTTCGAACGGGTCGGCACCGTCAGGGTCGACAGCGTCCGGGAGAAGATATCCATCGGCCAGATGGTCGATGGCCAGCCGCCGATGCGCGGCGACCTGCTGAAAGCGCAATAGCCGCCGTCCCAGGCGCGCCGCGCCCGACAAGCGATGGGGGTCAAGCCCCCGGGAGCCACCGATGAAACTCTTCCGCATCGCCGCCATTCTCAGCAGCGCCCTGCTGTTGCTTTCCGCCGGCGCCGCCGCCGCCCAGGGGCGGCCGCAGCCCCTTCCGCCGCAGGGCGGCTTCGACGTCGGGGTCCGGAAGACGGCGGTCGGCCCGGTGGTCCAGGGCCAGCCGGCCCGCTTCTCCATCCAGGTCAGCAACAACGGCCAGGGACAGATTCCCGGCAATTTCGGGATCACCGTCACCGACACCCTGTCGGGGGTCTTCGGCCCGCCGATCAGCGCCAGCGGCCCCGGTTGGACCTGTACGGTGGTCGGCCAGGTGGTGACCTGCCGCTACACCCTGCCGCTCGCGCCCGGCGCCGTCGCGCCGCCGATCACCATAACCGCCACGCCGCGGGACACCGGCAGCTATTCGAACTGCGCCAGCGTGACCCTGAACGGCCCGGTCCCGGACTCCAACGCCTCCAACAACCGTAGCTGCATCGACGGCCCGATCGCCGGCGGCGGTCAGAAACGCCATGACCTGGCGCTGCGCAAGCTCGGCCCCGGCCCGGTCAAGATCGGCCAGCCGGCCACCTTCCAGCTCCTCGTCCTCAACCGCGGCCCCGCCGTCGTCAACAGCGCCAGCGGCGTCCAGGTCGTCGACACCCTGCCGGCCAACTTCTCGCCGCCGGTGACAGCCGGCGGCAGCGGCTGGTTCTGCCAGGTCTCCTACCTGACGGTTACCTGCACCTACAACGGCCCGCCGGTCGCGGCGGGAGGCTCGCTGCCGCCCATCGCCGTGACCGCCACGGTCCGCAGCGAAGGGGCCTGGCGCAACTGCGCCACCGTCCGCCTGCGGGTGGGTGAGGACACCAACCCCGGCGACAACACCGGTTGCGTCGACGGCGTGGCCGGCGGCGGCGGCAACGGCCGCATCCCCGACCTGTCGATCCGCAAGACCGGCCCCGGCCCGGTGACGGTCGGTCAGCCAGTCAGCTTCGGCCTGCAGGTGACCAACAACGGTCCCGGCCCGGTCAGCGGGGCCAGCGGCATCCAGGTGGTCGACCAGCTGCCGGCCGGCTTCACCGGCCCGGTCAGCGCCTCCGGCGCCGGCTGGACCTGCGTGGTGTCCGGCTCGGGACCCTTCCTGGTCACCTGCAACTACGTCGGCGGGCCGTTCCCGGCCGGCGCCCAGCTGCCGCTGATCACCGTCAGCGCCACGGCGGGCGGGCAGGGCGGTTACGTCAACTGCGCCAACGTCAAGCTGGTGCGCGGCCCTGACGCCGACCCGAAGAACGACCGCAGCTGTGTCGAGGGCCCGATCAAGCCCAAAGCCGGCAAGATCGACGTCGGGATCAAGAAGTCCGGTCCCGGGGTCGTGCCGTACGGCCAGACGGGGACCTTCACCCTCAACCCCTACAACACCGGCCCAGCGACGATCACCAGCGCCATGGGCCTGGTGGTCACCGATACCCTGCCGATCAACTTCGGCGGCCCGGTGTCGGCCAACGGCTCGCCCGACTGGAACTGCTCCGTGTCTGGCTCCGGCAACGGCAGCATGCCGCCCTTCACCGTGACCTGCGTCTACGTCGGCAACAACGCCGCGCCGGGGTCCTCGATGGGCCAGATCACCATCACCGCCGTCGGCCGGGGCTACGGGACCTGGGACAACTGCGCCAACATCGTCTTCCGGCAACCGGCCGGCAATCTCAGCCCGGTCCCGGACGTCCGGCCGGCGGACAACACCAGCTGCGTCAAGGGCGAGGTGGTCAAGGCCAAGAAATACGACGTCCGTATCCAGAAGAAGGGCCCCGGCCCGGTCATCGTCGGCCAGACCGCGACCTTCACCCTGTATCCCGCCAACGTCGGTCCGACGCCGGTCGACAGCAACAGCGGCGTCGTCGTCACCGACAGCCTGCCGGCCCCGCCGTTCAGCGCGCCGGTCACCGTCAACGGCGGCTCCGACTGGGACTGCTCGGCGACCGTCGGCCTGAACGTCAGTTGCCTCTACCGCGGTCCGGCCGTCGGCGCGGGCGCCGCCCTGCCGACCATCACCATCGACGTCCTGGTCCGTAAACCCGGTAGCTACGTCAACTGCGCCGTGATCGCCCTGACCAAGGTCGGTCCCGACGCCAATCCCCAGGACAACCGCTCCTGCGTCGAGGGCCCCTCGAGCGAGCAGAAGAAGGTCGATGTCGGGATCAAGAAGTCCGGTCCCGGGGTCGTGCCGTACGGCCAGACGGGGACCTTCACCCTCAACCCTTACAACACCGGCCCGGCGACGATCACCAGCACCATGGGCCTGGTGGTCACCGACACCCTGCCGGTCAATTTCGGCGGCCCGGTAACGGTCAACGGTTCGCCCGACTGGGGCTGCACCGTGGCCGGGTCCGGTAACGGCAGCATGCCGCCCTTCACCGTGACCTGCGTCTACGTCGGCAACGGCGCGACGCCCGGGTCTTCGATGAGCCCGATCACCATCACCGCCGTCGGGCGGGGCTACGGGACCTGGAGCAACTGCGCCAACATCGTCTTCAAGCAGCCGGCCGGCAATCTCAGCACGGTTCCGGACGTCGCCCCGGCCGACAACCGCTCCTGCATCAAGGGCGAGGTGGTCAAGGCCGAGAAGTACGACGTCAAGATCGACAAGAAGCTGCAGGGGCCGTTGGTCGTCGGCGGCCTGGCGGGCTTCACCCTCTATCCGACCAACGTCGGGCCCGCGACCATCGACATGAACAGCGGCGTCTACGTCACCGACACCCTGCAGTCGCCGCCGTTCGGCACGCCGGTGACCTGGGCGGCCTCCAGCGCCTGGTGGGACTGTTCCGCCAGCAGCGGCCTCACCGTCAGTTGCCACTACATCGGCCCGGCCAGGGCGGCCGGGGTCATCCTGCCGCCGATCAGCATCACCTCGCCGGTGATCAAGGGCGGCGGCTTCGTCAACTGCGCCGAGATCGTCATCAAGGCGGGGACCGACATCAATCCCAAGGACAACCGCAGCTGCGTCGAAGGCCCGATCGGCGGCAAGTACAACCTCTCGCTCGGCAAGCGGGCCCTGGGCGCGCCCTGGCCGCATCCGGGCGGTGGGGTCTACCGCCTGGTGGTCGTCAACAACGGTCCGACGGCCATTCCCGCCGGCACGGTGCTGACCATAACCGATCCGTTGCCGGCCGGCATGAAATTCACCGGTTCGGTCGGTCCCTGGACCTGCACGCCGGTCGGGGCCATCGGTCCCGCCAGCATCACCTGCACCTACACCCTGCCCGGCGCCCTCTCGCCGACCGCCAATATCGGCGTCGACCTCAACATGGTCTTCGTCGGCGGCCCGACCGACGGCTACACCAACTGCGCGGTGCTGAGCGCCGGCGTCACCGAGACGACGCTGGAGGACAACAAGGGCTGCGACAGCTTCAAGCCCAAGGTGTTCGACCTGTTGCTCAACAAGACCGCCACCGCGAGTCCCTGGCCCTATCCGGGCGGCGGTGTCTTCACCCTCACCGTCACCAACAACGGGCCCTCCTTCGTGCCCAATGGCGACATCATCAAGATCGTCGACCAGATCCCGGCCGGCATGAAGGTCACCGTCGTCTCGACCGGCTGGAACTGTACGCCGGCCCTGCCGGTGACCGGTCCGGTCGCCCTGTCCTGCACCCGCACCCTGACCGCCAACCTGGCGGCCGGGGCCAGCACCGCGCTGCAACTGACCACCACCCTGACCGCCCCGCAGCAGGGGAGCTACAACAACTGCGCCCAGGCCGCGGCCCTGATGCCCACCGGCCAGCCGGAGGCGGAGGCCAACTTCAACAACAACCAGGACTGCGAGGTCGTGACGACCCGGCTTCCGCAGGCTCCGTCGCTGTCGGTCAGCAAGGCGCTGGCCGGTCCCTGCCAGAACAACAACGGCACGGTGATCTGCACCTTCGTCTTCACCGTCACCAACAACGGGACGGGCGCCTACAGCGGCACGGTCAGCCTGGCCGACACCATCGCCTACGCCCCGGCCGCGGGGACGGTGGTCAGCAATGTCACGGGCGGCTGGAGCTGCGTCGCCGGCGCGCCCTCCAACTGCCAGGGCCCGGTCAGCCTGCCCGGCGGGACGAGCACCAGCTTCAGCGCCACCTTCACCGTCAACGGGCCGGTGATCCCGACCCAGAACTGCGTCCAGCTGACCGCCCCGACGACCAATCCGCTGCTCGGCCCGTCCTGTGTTCCCATCGTCTTCCAGGCCTCCACGCCGCCGGTGCTGGATATCGAGAAGGTCATGGAGCAGGACTGCAACGGCAGCTACCCGAACATCCACTGCAAGTTCGTCATCCGCATCTTCAACCTCGGCCCCGGCGGCTACTTCGGACCGCTGACCTTCACCGACCTGGTGACCTCGTTCGGCAACGTCGCCGGCGGCGTCAGCCTGGTGGCGCCCTATCCGCCGGGCTGGACCTGCACCGGCGTCCAGCCGATGACCTGCACCAACCCGTCGGTCGGCATCGCCCAGGGCGCCCATGCGACCATCCCGATCTGGATGGACATCAACAGCGCGATCCCGGTCGACCTGAACTGCGCCACCCTGACCGGACCGCAGCAGCAGCCGGCGCCCAAATCCTGTGTCGGCCTGCATGCGCCGCAGATCGCCATCCTGCTCGACAGCAACTTCATGCCCGACTACGCCAACCCGAGCCTGCATCGGTACGAGTTGAGCTACTACGTCAACCCGACCCCGGACTTCGTCCCCGGCAACCGCGTCTTCATCAACGGTACCCTGACCTCCAACTACGTCCCCACCAACAGCAACCCCACCTTCTCGGCGATGGTCATGGGGAACAGTCCGACCTGGACCTGCACCAACACGGCCTGGTCGGGGTTCAGTTGCTACTACGACATCCCGGCCAGCTACACCGGCGGGTCCGTCGTCATGAAGGTCTACACGACCTACCAGGCGGCGGCGGTCGGGTCGTCGCTCCAGTACACCGGCACGGCGACGGTGCAGGGGAACACCGATCCGCCCCCGGCCGATGAAACCCGCATCGTCAACGGCACGCTGTTCTAAGGCTTGGCGGCTCCGGACCTCAGGCGGTCTGGAGCCGGTCCTTGTAGGCCTCGCGCAGGACCTTCTTGTCGATCTTGCCGGTGGCGGTGAGCGGCACGGCGTCGAAGATGACGTCGTCGGGCATCCACCATTTGACGATGCGCGGTTCGAGGAAGGCGAGGACCGCCTCCTTGCTGACATCGTGGCCGTCGTGGACCTCGATGACGAGGAGGGGCCGTTCCTCCCACTTGGGATGCGGCACGCCGAAGACGGCGGCGATCTTCACGCCCGGGCAGGCGACGGCGATGTTCTCCAGATCGATGGAGCTGATCCATTCGCCGCCGGTCTTGATGACGTCCTTGGCGCGGTCGGTGATGCGCATGAAGCCGTCGGCGTCGAGGGTGGCGATGTCGCCGGTGTCGAACCAGCCGTCGGCGTCGGCCGCGTCGGTGTCCTTGCGGAAATAGCGCTGGATGGTCCAGGGGCCGCGGACCATCAGGGCGCCGCTGGTCTCGCCGTCGTGCGGAGCTTCGGTCCCGTCCTCCGCCACGATCTTCAGCTCGATGCCGAACTGCAGGCGGCCCTGGCGGGTCCAGATGACCTCGTCGACGTGGTCCTCGCCGCCGGCGGCGAGGCCGGGGGTCGGGGTGGCGACGACGCCGAGCGGGCAGGTCTCGGTCATGCCCCAGATCTGCAGGACCTGGACGCCGTGCTTCTTCTTGAAGGTCTCGGCCATGGCGCGGGGCACGGCCGAGCCGCCGATGATGACGCGCTTCAGGGTGCCGACACTGCCGCCGGTCTGGTCGAGGTGGGCGAGGTACATGGTCCAGATGGTCGGCACGCCGCCGGAGAAGGTGACGCCTTCGTTGTCGATGAGCTCACCGAGGCTGACGGCGTCCATCTTCTCGGCCGGCAAGACCAGCTTGCAACCGTTGATCGGGGCGGTGAAGGGCAGGCCCCAGGCGGTGGCGTGGTAGAGGCTGGAGCAGGGCAGGACGACATCGAAGGCGGTCAGGCCGAAGGCGCTGGAGAGGCCGGCGGCCATGGCGTGCAGGACGACGGCGCGGTGGCTGTAGAGCACGCCCTTGGGATCGCCGGTCGTGCCCGAGGTGTAGCAGAGGAAGGCGCCGCCGTTCTCGTCGAGGGCGGGCCAGGGGAACGGGTCTTCGCCTTCGGCGGCGATCAGGGTCTCGTAGTTGAGGGCGCCGACCGCACCGGCGTCGTGGGTCTCGGCATCGGCCATCAGGATGAAGGTCTTCACCGTCGACATGCGGGGGGCGAGGCGTTCGACCACGGGCTGGAAGGTGCGGTCGTAGAACAGGATCTCGCTCTCGGCGTGTTCGAGGACGTAGAGGATCTGCTCGTCGAACAGGCGCGGGTTGACGGTGTTGAGCACGGCGCCGAGGCCGGGGACGGCGTAGAACAGCTCCAGGTGCCGGTGGGTGTTCCAGGCCAGGGTGGCGACCCGTTCGCCCGACTGGACGCCGAGACCCTGGAGGGCGCGGGCCAGGCGGCGCACGCGCTTGCCCATGCCGGCGTAGTCGTAGCGGTGGACGCGGCCCTCGACCGTGCGCGAGACGATCTCGACGCGCGGGTGGGCGGTCTCGACGAAGCGCAGGATCGAGGTGATGACCAGCGGGGTGGTCTGCATCAGGCCGGGGATCACGGGCGGTCTTCCTCGTTGTTGTCTTGCGGCGGGTCGAGGCGGAAGGCCTCGCGGGAGGCCAGGCGCCACTCGCGGACGATGCGGCTCCACCAGCGGATGCGGGTGGCGTCGTCGAGACCGTCGCGCTCCTCGAGCCAGACGATCATGCGATCGACCCAGAGGCCGAACAGGCTGCCGCCGGCGAGACCCGCGCGGTCCTCGGCCCCCTCGGGGGCGCCCGGCTTGGGTTCGAACAGGGGGCGGGAGCGTTCGTTGAAGATGGCGCGCAAGCGGTCGCCCCAGTCGGAGCGGTCGGCCCCGCCGCCGCAGTTCTTGAGCACCACCAGGAAGGGGGCGGGGTCCTTGCGGGCCTGCTCCAGCACCCGGGCGACCATCGAGCCGTAACCCTGCCAGGTCTCCTGGTAGGCGGCGATGACCACGTCCTCGACGCGTCGGAAGACGGCGTCGACGATGGCGTCGCGGGACGGAAACAGGCGGTAGAACAGGATTTTGGCGGCTCCGGCGGCCTCGGCGAAGTCGCGCATGGTGGCGCCGTGCAGGCCCTTTTCCAGCATCACCCTGGCGGCCACGTCGATGTATTCGGCGCGCCGGGCGGCGGCGTCGACTCGGGGCTTGCGGGTAGGGGCGGAACCGTCTGCCATCGGGGTAAAGGGGCCTTTCACACAGGGGCTTGTCAAATGAAACCGCAAGGTAACATATTGCATCGTCCGGACCCGAAGCCGGCGCGGAGGAAGCCATGACCGAACTTGTCCGCCACCTCACCCTCGACAGCCTGACCCTGACGCCGCTGACGCCGACCATCGGGGCCGAAGTCGGCGGCCTGGACCTGCGCGAACCGCTCAGCGGGTCGCAGGTTTCGGCCCTGCGCCAGGCGCTGCTGGACTGGAAGGTGCTGTTCTTCCGCGACCAGGAGATCGACACCGACCAGCAACTGGCCTTCAGCGCCAACTTCGGCGCGCTGGAGGTGCATCCCTTCGCGCCGCACAAGCCGGGCTATCCCGAAGTCCTGGCCATCACTCACAACCGGGAGAACAAGGGCCGCGAGAACACCTGGCATTCGGACGTCACCTGGCGGATCGAGCCGTCGCTGGGCTCGGTCCTGCGGGCCGTCGAGGTTCCGCCGGTGGGCGGCGACACCCTGTTCGCCGACATGTACGCCGCCTACGACGGGCTCAAGGACGAGGTGAAGGAACGCATCGACGACGCCGTCGCCATCCACGACTTCGCCCACTTCCGCACCCGCATGCGCAACCGCGGCATGACCGAGGCGCAGATCGAGGACTTCAACGCCCAGTACCCGATGGTCGAGCACCCGGTGATCCGCACCCATCCGGAGACCGGCCGGCGCTGCATCTACGTCAACCGCGCCTTCACCCAGCACATCGTCGGCTGGGACAGGGACGACAGCGACCGCATGCTGGCCCACCTCTACGCCCAGGCGGCGATCCCCGAATACCAGTGCCGGTTCCGTTGGGAGCAGGGGTCCATCGCCTTCTGGGACAACCGGGCCAGCCAGCACTATGCGGCCAGCGACTATTGGCCGGCGGTGCGCAGGATGGAGCGGGTGACCATCGTCGGCGACCGTCCGTATTGAGTTGGCGCCGGATTGCGCAAGGTTGTCCCGCGATTTCAACGGGTTGACCCCGCGCCGGTTTGAAGTTTGTTTGAAGTCGATTTGAAGTTGGCCTGAAGTCGCCGTCAAGCCGGATTGAAGTTGGCGATGGGGGCTCATGGGCGGTCCCGGCGCTTATCGAAGCGGACCGCCCATTATCCCATGGCCGGGGTCGTCAACCGCGTTTGCGGACCTCGTCGGCGCACATGTTGAGCGAGGTGTAGGCCAGGCCCTTCATCTGCAGGTCGACGGGGCCGAGCGTCATGCCGTCGAACTTGACGCTGACCGTTTTGGCCTTCTGCAACAGCGCGAACACCGGGGCGGAGGGCTCGGGGCCCCAGCCGGCCCAGGCGGTGTCGTTGAAGCCGCTCTCGTAGCCGCCCGACCGCGACGGGGCGGTCGTGCCGGTGTCCATGACCAGGGTCATGGGGATCTTCTTCTCGGGATCGGCCTTCTGGGCCTTGTCCCAGCCGTTGACCTTGATGGTCACGCCCAGGTTGCCGTCACGGACCCGGTAGCTGAACTCGATGGAGAAGGGCTTGTCCTCGCCCGGCAGGTTGGGGCCGGGGAATTCGACGTAGCAGACGCCGTTCCGCTCGCTGGGGGTGAACTGGTACTGGGTCGCGGCCGAGGCGGGCGGGGCCAGGGCGGTCAGGCCGAGAATGGCGGCGGCGGCCATCAGGGGTGCGCGCATGGGGGTAACTCCTAGCAGTAGGGGTTGGAGCCGGGACAGGCGGTCGTCGACCCGGAGAGGTAGTTGATCCGCTGGTTCCAGTTGGAATTGTCGATGATCGAGGAGACGCTGGGCCCGCTCCAGGCGGGCGGGCTGGGGGTGTAGGCCGAGCTGGCGGGCGTCCAGTTCGACCAGCTGGAAGTCCAGTCGTTCTGGCGGGCGGCGGCCCACTCCTCGTATTCCTTCTGGCGGCGGGCGTTTTCCTGGCGGATGGGCTCGGCCTTCATCGAGCGGTAGATGGCGCCGGCCATCTGGTTGCCCCGGTTGGCGGCGATCAGCATGTAGCGCTCGCCCTTGGCCCGGTCCTCGGCGACGCCGTCGCCGTACCAGTAGGCCATGCCCATGTAGATGGCGGCGTCGACGTGGCCGACCCGGGCGGCGTTCTCGAACAGGATCAGGCCGTCGGCCCGGCGCGAGGTGTCGAACACCCCCGGCAGGCCATAGTAGAGCCAGCCGCCCAGCAGCCAGGCGGCGTCCTCGTTGCCCTCCTGCATCAGGCGGACGACGGCGCCCACGCCCATCATCCGGTCGCCGCCCTCGGCGGCGGCCTTGGCCAGGCGCAGCTGTTTCTCGACTGTCCAGGAGGGGTCGATGGACGGGATGGCGTTTCGGTTGGCGGCCAGTTTCCTGGCTTCGGTGCAGCCGCCGGCGTCCTTCAGGCGGCAGGCCTTGTCGAACAGGGCCAGGGCGACGGCGTTGTCGGTGTTCACATTCATGCCGCCGACGTAGGCCCAGGCGAGGTTGGCGCAGGCCTCGCCGAAGTCGAAGTCGCAGCCCCGGCGCAGGTAGTAGAGGCCTTCCTCCAGGGTGGTGGTGGCGTTGGACAGCTGGTTGAGGCCGATCATGCCCAGGCGATTGCAGGCGATGGCGTCGCCGCCCTTGCAGCTGGTGTCGAGGAAGAGTTCGCCCTTGTTCAGGGTGGCCTTGTCGTTGGTGGCGCGGGCGAGGTTCATGCCATGCAGGGTGCAGAGGCGCAGGCGGTCGCCGGCAGCGATCGTGCAGCCGACGCGGGCCGCCTCGTTGGCGCGAGCCGGGTCCTTGGGCACGCCGAGGCCCTGGCCGTAGGCGTCGGCGATGCCCAGGCAGCCCCAGGCGCGTTTGGCCTTGCAGGCCTGGTCGTACATGGTCAGGGCCTGGCCGCGCGAGGCGGGGTCGGCGACCTCGTAGAACAGACGGTTGGCCTTCAGCCGGCAGCCGTCGTCGGCCCCGGAGGCGCAGGACGCCTCGATCAGCTCGGCCTTGCGGGTCGGGTCCCTGGTCCCGCCGGCCGAGGCGGCGCAGGCGGACGGGTCCTTGAGGACGTTGCAGCCGCGTTCGGCCGTCTGCTGGGCGAGGGTCTCGTTGGTGAAGCTGGCGCTGCCGTCGCGCAGGATGGCGGCGGCGCGGGCGCAGGCAGGACCGGAACCGAGTTCGCAGGCCTTCAGCCAATAGGCGATGGCCACCCGCATGTCGCCGGCCATGTCGCCGGCCCCGGTCTCGAAGACCTGGGCCATCTTCACGCACATCGGGACTTTGCCCTGCAGGCAGGCCAGGTGCCAGGCGTTGGCGACGCCGTGCAGCTTGAACGGCATGTTCTGCTTGCCGTTGTAGAGGAAGCCGTCGCGGACGCCGTCGTAGGCCGAGGGCTGCTTCGAGGCCGCCACCACGGGCCCGGCGATCAGCATCGCCACGGCCAGAACCGATATCCACAAGCGCATCCGCCCACTCCCCTGGCCGACTGTGCCTGTTTTGAGGGGAACAGCGTTTTGCCAAAAGCCCTAAAAAGGGGGTGGATCGGCGGCGGCCGGAAGCGGCTAGTGTCGGGGTAGCGCAGGGAGCGGCGGCATGGACGTGAGCGGGATCACCCGGCACTGGCGACTGGGGGCGGGCGTGGCGGCCGGCGTGGCGGGCTGGTGCGGGACCGCGTCGCTGGGCTTGCCGGGCGCGGCGCCGGAACTGGCCGGATGGGTCAGCGGGGCGGTGGTGTTCCTGGGCCTGAGCTGGGCGCTGTTCCTGACCGCCGACGAGGCCCGGGTGCGGTCGCGGGCGGCGCTGGAGGACGAGAAGACGCCGGTGCTGTTGCTGGTCATCCTGGCGGCCGTGCTGGCCAGCCTGATCGGCATCGTCATGGCGATGATCGAGACCAGAACCGGCACGACGTTCGAGAAGGGGCTGGTGGCGGCGCTGGCGGTGGCGACCCTGATCAGTTCATGGCTGGTGCTGCAGACGGTGTTCGTCATCCACTACGCCCACCGGCATTTCGGCGGCGCGAAGACGGAGACGTTCGGCTTCTCGGGCGATCCGCCGGCCAGCTACATGGACTTCGTCTACCTGTCGTTCTGCATCGGGGCGACGTTCCAGGTGTCGGACATGACGGTGAACACGACGCGGTTGCGGAATTTGATCACCGCGCACGCGGCGGCGGCCTATTTCTACAACACGGCGATCCTGGCGTTGGGGATCAACATCATCGCGGGGTTGGTGTGACCTGCACGGATCCTTCTCCCGCTTGCCCGGAGAAGGTGGCCCGCGAAGCGGGTCGGATGAGGGCGGCGCCAGCTGGAGAAGATTAGCTGCAGCGCTGTCAGCGCCAGAACGAGCGTGATCGGAAGGGCCGGCGCTGCCCTCATCCGTCGGCCTTCGGCCGCCACCTTCTCCCGGCAAGCGGGAGAAGGGACCGGTTGATTATTCCCGCCGCAGCGCCTCGATCGGGTCCAGTTGCGCCGCGCGCCAGGCCGGGTAGGCGCCGAACACCAGCCCGACCAGCATCGAGAAGCCCAGCGCCGTCGGCACGGCCCAGCTGGCGATGGCCATGGGCCAGCCGGCCAGCTTGGACATCAGCATGGCCCCGCCGATGCCGATGACGAGGCCAATGACGCCGCCGGCGAAGCTCAACACCACGGCCTCGAGGGCGAACTGGTAGAGGACCCAGGCGCGGCGGGCCCCGACGGCCATGCGCAGGCCGATCTCGCGGGTCCGTTCGGTGACCGCCACCAGCATGATGTTCATGATGCCGATGCCGCCGACCAGCAAGGACACCGCCGCCACGGCGGCCAGCAGGCCGGTGAAGGTCTTGGTGCTGGCGCTCATGGCTTCCATGATCGAGGCCATGTTCTGGACGCTGAAGTCGTCCTCGGCCCCCTGGCGGATGCGGTGGCGTTCGCGCAGCAGGTTGGTGACGTCCTCCTGGACGCGGTCGAGGTCGTCGGCCGTGGTCGCCTTGACATAGATGGTCTGGACGTTGTCGCCGCGCACCCGGCGGCCGACGATGCGCGAGCGCACCGCCTGCAGGGGGCCGAGCACGATGTCGTCCTGGTCCTGGCCGAAGCCGGCCTGGCCCTTGGAGGTGAGGACGCCGACGATCTCGAACGGCACCGTGCCGACCCGCAGGCGTTTGCCGACCGGGTCGGTATCGGGGAACAGCTCCTTCACAATCGTCTGGCCGATGACCACCACCTTCTTGCCCTGGCGGGCCTCGCGGTCGTCGAACATGCGGCCGGAGGCGACGGTGAGGTCGCGGGCGATCAGATAGTCGGGGGTGACGCCCTCGACGCGGGTGTTCCAGTTGCCGCCCTCGGCGGTGAGCTGGGCGCCGCCGCGCACGGCGGGGGCGACGGCGGCGACGTTCTCGACCTGGGCCTTGATGGCTTCGGCGTCGGTATCGGATAGGGAGACGCCGGTGCCGGCCCCCTGGCTGACGAAGCCGCCGCCGCCGCCGCGCGAGGCGCCGGGGCTGACGATCAGCATGTTGGAGCCGAGGCCGCCGATGGCGGCGGTGACCATCTGTTGGGCGCCGAGGCCGATGGAGGTCATCATCACCACGGCGGCGACGCCGATGACGACGCCGAGCGAGGTCAGGGCGCTGCGCATCGGGTGGGCGATGATGGCGCCGGTGGCGAAGCGGACGAGGTCGACGGCCTTCATCATGCCTCTATCCCCTTTGAGGGGGCCCCGCCGTGGTCGTCGCTGACGATATGGCCGTCGCGGAAGGTGACGCGGCGGCGGGTCTCGGCGGCCACCTCCAGGTCGTGGGTGACGATGACCAGGGTCAGGCCCTCGGCGTTGAGCTCCTTGAAGAGGTTCAGCACGTCCTGGCCGGTCTGGGTGTCGAGGGCGCCGGTCGGTTCGTCGGCGAGCAGGAGGTCAGGCTGGTTGGCGAGGCTGCGGGCGATGGCGACCCGTTGCTGCTGGCCGCCGGACATCTGGGTCGGGCGGTGGCCCATGCGGCTGCCGAGGCCGACGCGGTCGAGCAGGGCGGCGGCGCGGTCGCGGCGCTCGGCCGGCTCGAGGCCGGCGTAGATCATCGGCAGCTCGACGTTCTGCAGGGCGGTGAGGCGGGGCAGCAGCTGGAAGGACTGGAAGACGAAGCCGATGCGCTTGTTCCGGAAGGCGGCCAGGTCGTTGTCGTCGAAGGCGCCGACGTCCTCGCCCTCGAACAGGTAGCGGCCGTCCGAGGGGCGGTCGAGGCCACCGAGGATGTTCATCAGCGACGATTTGCCCGACCCCGAGGGGCCGATGACGGCGACGCTCTCGCCCCGGTCGATGGAGAGGGAGACGCCGGCCAGGGCGTGAACGACCTCCTCGCCCATGACGTAGGTCTTCCGGAGACCCTCGAACTGGATCACTAGAGCCCCCGGACCCGGACGTTGCCGCCGCCGCCCAGCGGGCTCCGGGCCTGGACCTTGGCCTTGGGGCCGCCGCCGGTGATGACGTCGGCGCCTTCCTTGATGGTCCCGGAGCGGTCGACGACCTCGGTGAAGCTGCCGTCGGTGGCGCCGACGAGCACCGGCACGGGCGTCGGCTTGCCGTCCTTGAGAATGTAGACGACGCCGCTGGCCATGCCGCCCTGGCCGCCGCCGCCGCGACCACCCTGGCCCATGCGGGCGCGCAGGGCGACGAGTTTGGTCTTCTGTTCGGGCTTGAGGATGGGGTCCAGCGCCTTGAAGGCCTCGTCCATGATCTTGCGGCGGTCCGGCCCCTCTGCGGCGCGCATCCTGGTCTGCGCGTCGGCGAAGATGGCGTCGGCCTTCTTCTTCTGGCCGGCGTCGAGGTCGAGCTGTTCGGCGATGCGGGCCATGCGGTTGCCGCCGCCGCCCTGACGTCCGCCGGAGCCCTGCTGGCGCTGCTGGCCGCCGCCGGGAGGGCCGCCCATGCCGGGAGGGCCGCCGCCGCCGGTGCGCTGCGCGCTGGGGCTGGCGTCGGGCGGGCTCCAGCGCAGGGCGGCGGCCGGGACGCGCAGGACGCCCTTGCGCTCTTCCAGCACGATGTCGGCGTTGGCGGTCATGCCGGGCAGCAGCTTGCCGCCGGGATTGTCGGCCTCGGCGATCACCGTGTAGGCGACGACGTTGTTGGCGGTTTCCGGTTGCTTGCGCACCTGGGTGACGACGCCGGTGAAGTTGTCGTCCGGGAAGGCGTCGACGGTGAACTTGACCCGCTGGCCCTCGCGGACCGAGCCGATGTCCGCCTCGTCGACGCTGATCTTGACCTCCAGTTTGGAGAGGTCCTGGGCGATCTGGAACAGGATGGGCGCCGACAGGCTGGCGGCGACGGTCTGGCCGGGCTCGATCTGGCGGTCGGTGACGACGCCGCTGATCGGGGCGACGATGTTGGTGCGGCCGAGATCGACGTTGGTGGCGTTCAGCGAGGCCCTGGCGGACGTGACGCCGGCCCTGGCGGCGGCGACGGAGGCCTGGGCGGCCTTCCAGGCGGCCAGGTCGGTGTCGAGGGCGGCCTTGGCGGTGATGCCCTTGTCGTAGAGGGTCCTGGTGCGGTTGTAGTTGGCCCGGGCGACTTCCGCTTGCGCCTGCAGCTGGTTGACCTGGGCCTGGCTCTGGGCGACCTGGGCCTGGCCCTGCTGGGCGCGGCTGACATAGGTCTGCGGGTCGAGCACGGCCATCACCTGGCCGGCCTTCACATAGTCATTGAAGTCGACCAGCACCTTGGTGATCTGGCCGGAGATCTGCGAGCCGACCTGGACGGTGACCAAGGCCTGCAGGCTGCCGGACGCCGACACCGACTTGGTGATGTCGCCCTTGGCCACGGTTTCGGTGCGGTAGGGGTCTTTCGGCGCCTTGGGCTTGAACAGCATGTAACCGCCGCCGCCCAGGACCACGGCCGCGGCGACGCCCCAGGCCACCGGGACCCAGGGGAATTTCGACTTCTTTCGCGGCGCGGTGCTCAGGCTCATGGGACTCACGTGACTTCCATTCAGACCACGTCAGGTACCGGCGCCAGTTTGCAGACGCATTTCATTGTTTTGCAGGGCGGCCTGACAGCCTGCAATCAACGCGAGTCCATGAGCGCTTGTTGCAAGGGGGTGCGGGGCAGGGTGGCCAAGGTTAGTTTGCCGTCCTTGTCCTTGTCGAGCAGGGCGAAGCGCTCCTTGGTGGCTGTGCTGGCTTCGGCCTTGCTGATCCGGCGGTTGAAGTCGCTGTCCTGGCTCATCACCGGCTGGATTTCGTTGAGCAGGCCGTAGAGCCCGGCCCCGGCGCGGCTCTGGTCAGCGACCATCTTGCCCTTGTCTTCCGACTTGAAGTTGTCCGACGGAGTCAGTGTCGGGCGACGGCGGCCGCCCATCGGCCGGTTGGCCTCCCTGGGCTTGGCCAGGGCCATGGCGGCGCGGGACATGATCTCGGGGGCGACCTTCTTTTCGTAGTCGCCGTTCTCCCAGCCGTCGACCGTGCCGTCCTTGTTGGCGTCGAGCTTGTCGAAGAAGGCGAGGGAATCGGCGACCAGCTCGTCGCGGGTGACGGCGCCGTCGGCGTTGGCGTCGGCCTGGTTGAACCACTGGTCGACCGGGTAGGGCTGGTCGAGGGGCGCCCGGAAGGGCTCGCCCGCCGGGCTGATGAAGATCTGCAGCTCGGGCCGCGGCTGGGCCATTGCCATGGAGAGGGGGGCAGGCGTCGCCAGCAGGGCGGCGATGAGGACGAGGCGGATTTTCATCGGCGGTGACTTCCCAACTTGAGGGGCCCGATTAGCGAGAGGAGCGGCCGGCTGACAAGGCCCCTCAGCGCGGGCGTTTGCCGCGTTTGCCCTTATCCCTGGAGGGGGGCGCTTCGAGGATGGTCTGGAACGGAGTCTTGGGCAGGGTGGCCAGGGTCAGCCTGCCGTCGCGGTCCTTGTCGAGGATGGCGAAGCGGTCGCGGGCGGCGATGCCGATTTCCTTCCTGTCGATGCGGCGGTCCAGATCGCTGTCCTGGGCGGCCACCGGCTGCACCTCGTTGATCAGGCCGAACAGGCCGGCGCCGTTGCGGGTGCTGCCATAGGCGGTGGAATCCAGCGGCTTGGGCTTGCCGAAGAAGGGCCGCTGGCCGAGCCCCATGTTGATGGCGCGGGGGCTCTCGTCGCCGCGGTCGAGCGGGCTGAGGATTTCCGGGGCGATGTTCTTTTCGTAGTCGGCGACCTCGAAGCCGTCGAGCAGGCCGTCGTGGTCGGTGTCGAGGGTGGCGCTGAAGGCCAGGGCGTCGGCGACGAACTCCTCGCGGGTGAGGGCGCCGTCGTGGTCGGCGTCGGCGCGGGCGAACCAGACGGCGACGGGGTAGGGCCGGTCGCGGGGGCTGCGGAAGGGCTCGCCGGCCGGGCTGATGAACAGCTGCTCGCGGCGGCGGGGGCCGTCATCGGGCGGGCCGCCTTCCGGAGGCGGGGGCGGTTGCGCCAGGGCCGGGGAGGCGACGAGGGCGGCGAGCAGGGCCAGGCGAACGATCATCGGGGTCTCCGGTCCGGAGACCTTGTCTGGCGTGCGGCAGTGGCGGGGATAAGGCGCGCTGGTTTCAACACGATGTCGCACGGCATCGAACTCAAAACCCCTACTCTTACCGCTCATCCCGACGAATGCCGGGATCCAGCCGCCTGCGAAGAGTGGGTTCAGGACGATTCCTGATGGCGGCGGATGAATCTGGGTTCCGGCATTCGCCGGGATGAGCGGAAGAGAATATCAGATCGGCAGCCGCACCCGGGCGGTCAGGCCGCCGCCCGGACGGTTGATCAGTTCGGCGTCGCCGCCATGGGCGCGGGCCACCGAGCGGACGACGGCCAACCCAAGTCCAATGCCGCCGGTCTCGCGGTTGCGCGACGGCTCGCCCCGGAAGAAGGGCTCGAAGACCCGCTCGCGCTCGTGTTCGGGGATGCCGGGGCCGTCGTCGTCGACCTCGATGACGGCGTCGCTGCCCTCCGCATAAACCCGGGCGCGGGCGGCGGCGCCGTACTTGAGGGCGTTCTCGACCAGGTTGGAGACCAGGCGGCGCAGGGCGATGGGATCGCCCTCGACGACCAGTTTTTCGGAGCGGTCGATGCTGGCGGCGGCGCCGGTCTCGGCCATCTCGTCGACGATGCTTTCGACCAGCGAGGCCAGCTCCATCTTCGTGCGCTCGCGCGGCCGGGTGGCGTCGGAGACGAAGCCGAGGGTGGCGGCGATCATCGCCTCCATCTGGTCGATGTCGGCGGCCAGCTTGGGCTTCAGGTCTTCGGGGACCGCCTCGATGCGGAATTTCAGGCGGGTCAGCGGCGTGCGCAGGTCGTGGGCGATGGCCCCGACCATGGCGGTGCGGTCGTCGACGTAGCGGCGCAGGCGCTCCTGCATCTGGTTGAAGGCGGCGGCGGCGGCGACGATCTCGGTCGAGCCGCGCATCTCCAGCGGCGCGGCGCGGGGATCGCGGCCGAGGCGGTCGGCGGCCCCGGCGAAGGCGGCGAGCGGGGCGGACAGGCGCCGGGCCAGCAGCCAGGCCAGCGGCGCGATGACCAGGATCGACAGCAGGAAGGTGAAGATCAGCCGGGTCTGCCAGGCGTCCCAGCGGAAGGTCGGCTTGGGCTTGACCACCAGCCAGTGGCCGTCGGGCTGGTGCACCCCGACCTTGAAGGGGGCGAAGATGACCCGTTCGTCGGGGCGGAACTCCGGCCCGGGAGGCGGACCGCCGCCGTGCGGCGGCGGCTCGCCTTCCGGAGGGCCGATGCGGAAGATGCGGGTCTCGACCCGATGCTCGGTGCGCAGCAGCACCCGCACCGGCCCGACCGTCTCGATGCGGATGTGGTCGGCCGGCACCTTGAGGTCGGCGGCCAGGATGCGCTTGAAGTCCTCGCGCCATCGGGAGCGGCGGAACGACTCCTCGGGGGCCTCGGTCTTCAGCTTGACGACCAGCGGACGGCCGTCGGTGATCTCGACCACGCCCTGCTGGCGCAGGGCCAGGGCCAGTTCGCTGAGGCGGTAGACTTCCGGCTGCGGCGGCGGCAGGGCCAGCAGCATGGCGGCGCTGATCGCCGGCACGGCGACGAGGCTGACCAGGGCCAGCGCCATCACCTGGACGAACAGCGGCGCGCTGCGGACCCGCATCGGCATCAGCTGCGGGTGACCTTGGGCACGAACATGTAGCCTTCGCTGCGGATGGTGCGGATCAGTTCGCCGCCGCCCGAGCCGTCGTCCAGCTTCTTGCGCAGGCGGCTGATCTGCACGTCGATGGCGCGGTCGTAGGCGTCGGAATCGCGGCCGCGGGCCATGTCGAGCAACTGGTCGCGGGTCAGGATGCGCTGCGGCCGCTCGACGAAGGCGCGCAGCAGGGAGAACTCGCCGCTCGACAGGTTGACGACCACCCCCTCCGGCGAGCGCAGCTCGCGGCGGACGAGGTCCAGCTTCCAGCCGGCGAAGTGGCAGGTGGCCGACAGGCCGTCCTCGAGGCTGGGCTGCGGCTCGGCGCGGCGGCGCAGGACGGCGCGGATGCGGGCCAGCAGTTCGCGCGGATTGCAGGGCTTGGGCAGGTAGTCGTCGGCGCCGAGTTCGAGGCCGACGATGCGGTCGGTGTCCTCGCCCATGGCCGACAGCATGATGATGGCCGGCCCGCCGGGCTGGGCGGTCAGGCGGCGGCAGATGCTGAGGCCGTCTTCGCCCGGCATCATGACGTCGAGCACGATGAGGTCGACGGGGCCGCGGGCGAGCGCCTGCTCCATGGCGCGGCCGTCGCCGGCGGTCTCGACCTGGTAGCCGTGCTGGCCGAGAAACTCGGATACGACATCGCGAATCCCCGGGTCGTCATCGACCATCAGGATGCGGGCGGGCGCTTCAGACGGGTTCTGCGCCTCGAGGGTCATGGTCTGCTCCATCCCGGCATAATGCGCGGCCCTTGTCTCGACAGCATTGCAACGCCGACATACGGGTGCAATCCACAGGCCGCCAAACGGGCCGATGACGTGCCAAGAAACATTTGTGAGTGACTACATGATCCGCCACCTCGCCGTCGCCTCTGTTCTGCTGGTTTTCAGCGCGTCGGCCGCCGCCGCCCAGGGGATGAACCCCGACGTCAACAAGGACGGCCTGCTCAGCAAGGCCGAGAGCCTGGCCGCCGGCGACAAGGGTTTCGCCCGCATCGACCAGAACAAGAACGGCTTCATCGACCCCGACGAGCAGGCCAGGCTGGCCAAGTTCACGGGCGGCAAGAACACCCTGGCGCCGGCCGACTTCAACAAGGACGGCAAGGTGTCGAAGGAGGAGTTCGTCAAGGCCTCGACCTTCCGGTTCGACCAGTTCGACGGCAACAAGGACGGCAAGCTGGACAAGGCCGAGCAGACGGCCCTTAAGGCGGCCCGCGGCTTCTAGCTGAAGCGTTCGGCCAGGTTCGCGGCCGGCTCGATGCGGTTCGATTCCAGCGCCAGGTCAGAGACGTAGGGGTTGACCTTGCGCTCGTAGCCGAAGGTGCTCATCGGGCCGTGGCCGGGCACGAAGCTGACATCGTCGCCCAAGGGCCAGAGCTTGGTCGAGATGGCCTCGATCAGGTCGTTGTAGTTGCCGCGCGGAAAGTCTGTGCGGCCGATCGAGCCCTTGAACAGCACATCACCGACCTGGGCGAAGCGCGCCTCGCGGTGGAAGAAGACCACATGGCCGGGCGTGTGGCCGGGACAGTGGATGACCTCGAACTGGGTCTCGCCGAGGGTGACGACGTCGCCGTCGTGCAGCCAGCGGTCGGGGGTGAAGCTGCGGGCCTCGGGGATCCCGTACTGCTTGCCGCTGGCCTCGATGCGGTCGATCCAGAACTGGTCGTCGGGGTGGGGGCCTTCGATGGGGACGCCGGTGCGTTCCTTCAGTTCGGCGGCGGCCCCGGCGTGGTCCATGTGGCCATGGGTGATGAAGATCTTCTCGAGGGTGACGCCGTAGGTCTCCAGACCCTTGAGCAGCCGGTCGACCTCGCCGCCCGGATCGATGATCGCGCCCTTCATCGTCTTGGTGCACCAGACGATGGTGCAGTTCTGCTGCAGCGGCGTGACCGGGGCGATGGCGACCTGGATGGGGGGGACGCTCAAGGGGCGCTCCTGACGTTGGCTAGGCTCATATGATCGGTGTTCAGGCGCGGGAATGAAACCCCGGATACGAAAAAGGCCCGGGATCGCTCCCGGGCCTCGTCCGCAGATGAAGGTCCGAACTAGTCGGCCTTGTTGCTGTCGCCGATGCCGTGAAGCTCGGCTTGCAGCGCGCCCGGGCCGGGACCGTCGTCGTCGATCTGGGGCAGGCCCTTGCCGAGACGCGAGTTCCAGAAGCCGTAGCCGATGTAGATCAGCGCCCCGAGACCGAGGTAGCCGCTCAGCAGCGTGGCCGGGATGGTGTCGCCGTTGAAGGCCTTGACGATGATGTCCTCGACCAGCGGGCCGGTCATGATCAGGGCGAAGAAGATGCCCAGAACCGGGACCGGGCCGATCCAGACCTTGGGGCCCTTCTTCACCAGGGTGAAGACCAGCCACAGGCCCAGAACCACGGCGCAGACGATGGCGCCCTCGGTGACCCACGTCGAGTTCAACAGGAACTTGAAGAAGGCCAGGAAGGCGGCGATGACCAGGGCCGCGACCAGCACCATGACCGGCTGACCGACGAGGCCGCCGCCGCCCGGGATCCGGAACGGACGATGCAGGTCCTTCTTGCCGGTGCGCAGGTACATGACGCTCAGGCAGACGATGCCGAAGGCGGTGGCGGTGCCGAGGCTGACCAGATCGCCGAGGATCTCGATCGGCAGGAAGGCGGCCGTCACGGCGATCACGCAGCCGAGCACGATGGTGCCGATCCAGGGGGTCCGGAACTTGTCATGCAGGGTGGCGAAGAACTTCGGCAGCAGGCCGTCGCGGGCCATGGCGTAGAAGACGCGGGTCTGGCCGTAGGTCAGGATCAGCATGACCGAGGACAGACCGGCGACGGCGCCGACCTTGATCAGGATCGAGAACCAGTCGGTGCCCATGCGGTCGACGGCCAGGGCGATCGGGGCGGGGACGCCCAGTTCGCGGAAGTCGACGATGCCGGTCAGGACCAGGGCGATCAGCATGTAGAGGACGGTGCAGACGATCAGGCTGCCGAGAATGCCGAAGGGGATGTCCTTCTGCGGGTTCTTGGCCTCGGCCGCGGCGGTGGAGACCGCCTCGAAGCCGACGTAGGCGAAGAAGATCACCGAAGCGGCGCGGAACACGCCCGGGAGGCCGTATTTGAAGCCGCCCTCGTTGGCCGGCAGGAACGGGGTCCAGTGATCGACCGCCAGCGCCTGGTGGTTGAAGATGAACATCGCGCCGACGCCGACGAACAGCACCAGCACGCCGACCTTGATGAAGACGATGACGTTGTTGACGCTGGCCGATTCCGAAATCCCGACGACCAGCAGGGCGGTCACGGCCAGAATGCCGAGGGCGCCGAGGATGTTGGCGCCGCCGCCGGTGATGAAGGTCAGGCCGCCGTCACCCTGGACCGCCTGGACGTAGGAGGTGGTCCATTCGGGCGGGATGATGACGTGGAAGTTGGCCAGCAGGCTGACCACGTTGCCGGACCAGCCGGCGGCCACGGTCGAGGCGGCGATGCCGTATTCCAGCACCAGCAGCCAGCCCATGACCCAGGCGAACAGCTCGCCCAGCGTGGTGTAGCTGTAGGTGTAGGCCGAGCCCGCCACCGGCATGGTGGAGGCCAGTTCGGCGTAGCAGAGGCCGGCGAAGACGCAGGCGAAGAAGGCGACCACGAACGACAGGATGACGGCCGGGCCGGCGAAGTTGGCGGCGGCGTTGCCGGTCATCACATAGATGCCCGCGCCGATGATGCAGCCGATGCCGAGGAACAGCAGGTTCCAGGGGCCCAGGGACCGCTTGAGATGGTGCGTGGCGGCTTCGCGCTGCACCTGCTCAATGGATTTTCGCATGAAAAGTCGATTTCCGCGTGGCGCGGCGTCTGCGGACATAAGTCTCGCTCCCCGAAAGGCCGGCTCCCCGCCGACGAACAGGCGCGGACGTTAGCAGTAAAGTCGCGCCACGCAACGGCTTGCGGTGACGGCGCGGCATTCGGGCACTAAACGCACTGTCAGATGCTGCCCATCGAGGAAATCCTGCCCGCCCTGACGGCGGCCCTGGTTAACGGGCCGAGCGCCGTGCTCGTCGCCCCGCCGGGGGCCGGCAAGACCACGCGTGCGCCGCTGGCCTTGCTCGATCAGCCTTGGGCGAGCGGCAAACTGATTCTGCTCGAGCCCCGGCGGCTGGCCGCCCGCGCCGCCGCCGCCCGCATGTCTTCCACGCTCGGCGAGCGGGTCGGGGAGACGGTCGGCTATCGGGTGCGGATGGATTCGAAGGTCTCGGCGAAGACCCGCATCGAGGTGGTCACCGAGGGCGTCTTCACCCGCATGATCCAGGACGACCCGGGCCTCGACGGGGTGTCGGCGGTGCTGTTCGACGAATTCCACGAGCGCAGCCTCGACGCCGACCTCGGCCTGGCCTTGGCCCGCGACAGCCAGTCGGTGCTGCGCGAAGACCTGCGGCTGCTGGTGATGTCGGCGACGCTGGACGGGGCGGCGGTGGCCCGGTTGCTGGACGGCGCTCCGGTGATCGAGAGCCAGGGGCGGGCCTTTCCGGTCGACACCCGTTATCTCGGCCGCGATCCGGCGGCGCGGCTGGAGCATCAGGTGGTCAAGGCCGTCCGCAAGGCGCTGGCCGAGGAAACCGGAAGCCTCCTCGTCTTTCTGCCGGGGCAGGGCGAGATCCTGCGCACCCGCGACTGGCTGGCGGAGGCCGGCGTGGCGGCCAATGTCGACCTCTGCCCGCTGTTCGGGGCGCTGGACCCGCGCGAGCAGGACGCCGCCATCGGCCCGGCGCCGGCCGGGCGGCGCAAGGTGGTGCTGGCGACCAGCATCGCCGAGACCAGCCTGACCATCGAGGGGGTGCGCGTGGTCGTCGACAGCGGCTTCGCCCGCGTGCCGCGCTACGACCCGGCCAGCGGCCTGACCCGGCTGGAGACGGTGCGCGTCTCCCGCGCCGCCGCCGACCAGCGCCGGGGCCGGGCCGGCCGCACCGAGCCCGGCGTCTGCTACCGCCTGTGGGAGGAGCCGGAGACGCGGGCGTTGGTCCCGTTCGCGCGGCCGGAGATTCTCGAGGCCGACCTGTCGGGGTTCGCGCTGGACCTGGCGCGATGGGGCGCCCGCGATCCGGCCGACCTCGCCTTTCTCGACCCGCCGCCGGCCGGGGCCTTCGCCGAGGCGCGGAACCTGCTGGGCCGTCTCGAAGCCCTCGACGAGGCCGGCGGGCTGACCGCCCATGGCCGCCTGCTGTCGGACCTGCCGCTGCCGCCCCGCCTGGCCCACATGGTCATCCGTGGCGCGGCCGGCGGGCAGGGCGAACTGGCGGCCCGTATCGCCGCCCTGCTGACCGAGCGGGGCCTGGGCGGCCGCGACGCCGACCTGCGCCACCGGCTCGAACAGTTCGAACGCGACCGCAGCCCCCGGGCCCGCGACGCCCGCACCCTGGCCGAGCGCTGGGCTCGCGCCGCGGGCCGGCCGCCGAAGCAGCCGCCGCTCGACGTCGGCCTGTTGCTGGCCGAGGCCTTCCCAGAGCGGGTGGCCAAGGCGCGCGGCAAGGCGGGCGAGTTCCAGCTGGCCAGCGGGCGGGGCGCGCATCTCGAACCGACCGACGCCCTGGCCCGCGAGCCCTGGCTGGCCATCGGCGAACTGGGCGGCGGGGCGGCCCGGGACCGCATCCTGCTGGCCGCGCCGCTCGATCCGGAAACCCTTCGGATGGCCTTCGCCTCCCGCCTGACCAACGAGGACCGGCTGGAGATCGAACTGGACGGCAAGGTCCGGGCCAGACGGCTGGTGCGCCTCGACCGGCTGGTGCTGGAAGACCGGCTGGTCGACAAGCCCGACAAGGCGATGATCGCCGCCGCCCTGCTGGGCCATGTTCGTCGCGAAGGCCTCATCAGCCTGCCGTTCGGCGAGGGGGCCGGCTCCCTGCTGGAGCGGGTCCGCTTCCTGCATGCCCGCGACGGGGCCTGGCCCGACCTGTCGGAGGCGGCTCTGATCGCCGGCCTCGACGACTGGCTGGCCCCCATCCTCGAAGGCCGCCGCACCTTGGCCAGCCTGACCGACAACGACCTCGAAAACGCCCTGCGGACTCTCATCCCCTGGGACGTCCAGAAGCGCCTCGACACGGCCGCCCCGGCCCGCTGGGCAGCGCCGACCGGCTCACGCCTGGCCATCGACTACGCCGCCGAGGCGGGGCCGACGATCTCGGTGCGGGTGCAGGAGCTGTACGGCGTCGAGGTCCACCCGAGCGTCGGCGGCGTTCCCCTGGTGCTGGCCCTGCTGTCGCCGGCCCACCGGCCGATCCAGGTGACCCGCGACCTGCCGGCCTTCTGGCGCGGCTCGTGGAAGGACGTGCGGACCGACATGAAGGGGCGGTATCCGAGGCACGTCTGGCCGGAGGAGCCATGGAAAGCTGCTGCAACGACCCGGGCAAAACCGCGGGGGACTTGAGCTCGGTTCCTTCTCCCGCTCGTCGGGAGAAGGTGGCGGCGAAGCCGACGGATGAGGGCAGCACCGGCTCGTCCGGGCGTCCGCGTTCTGGCGCCGGCGGCGCAACCGCCAATCTTCGGAAGCCGGCGCTGCCCTCATCCGACCCCCTTCGGGGGCCACCTTCTCCCGACAAGCGGGAGAAGGGATCAGAGGAGCCGGTCCGTCACCGCGTAGATCATGATCCCGGTCGCCACCGACAGGTTGAGGCTATCAGCGCGGCCGCGCATCGGGATCTTCACATTCACGTCGCAGGCGGCGGCCAGTTCCGGCGGCAGGCCCTGGGCTTCATTGCCCATCAGGATGAGGGTCGGGGCCCGATAGTCGGCGTTGTGGTGGTTGACCGTGGCGGTCAGCAACGTCCCCACGACCGAGCCCGGCCACTCTCGCCGCCAGGCCAGAAACTCCTCGACCGTCGCCCTCGCCAGCGGCACGGCGAAGATCGAGCCCATGGTCGCCCGCACGCCCTCGACCGACTAGGGATCACAGCAGTCGCCGACCAGGATTACCCCGCCGCCGCCGGCCGCATCGACCGTGCGCACCACGGTGCCGAGGTTGCCGGGGTCGCGCACCCGGTCCATGGCCACCCAGCAGACGTTCGAGGTCGGCCGCAGGCTGCCCAGCGGCACGAACCGCTGCTTGAAGATGGCCAGGGCCGGCTGGGCGTTGTCGCGCCGCGCGATCTTCTCGAGGATTTCGGGGGTGACCTCGATGACCTCGCCGCCGGCCGCCGTGGTCGCCTCGGCGGCGCGGATCAGCAGCGGGTGGCTGGCGGCGGCCTTGCCGAACAGCAGGACGTCGGGGGCGACGCCCTGGTCGACCGCCTCGGTGATGATCTTCAGGCCTTCGGCGAGGAACTGGCCGCTCTCCTCCCGGGTCTTGCGCATGTGCAGGGCGCGGGCGTGCTTGACCGTCTCGTTCGACAGGGAGCTGATCTGACGAAACGTCACCTCGCCCATCTCGCGAAGAAGGAAAGGCCGATGCGCCGCTCGCCGTCTTCCTGTTCGAGGGCCAGTTCGCCCCAGTCGATGACGCCGCCGCGACCCTTCAGCTGGTCGGCCATCAGGCCCGACAGCGAGGCGCCGGAAATCCGCGCCGCATAGGCGTTCATCAGCATGAAACTGGCGTCGGGGCTGAGCAGCTGGGTGCAGAGTTCCGACAGTTCCGGCAGATCCTCGAACAGCCGCCAGGTCTCGCCTGTCGGGCCACGGCCGAACTTCGGCGGGTCGAGGATGATGCCGTCGTACTGCGCCCCGCGCCGCAGCTCGCGCTGCACGTACTTGCGGGCGTCCTCGACCAGCCAGCGGACCGGCTTCTCGTCGAGCTTGGAGAGGATGGCGTTCTCGCGGGCCCAGGCGACCGACTTCTTGGAGGCGTCGACGTGGGTGACTTTCGCGCCGGCCGCCGCCGCCACCAGGCTGGCGACCCCGGTGTAGCCGAACAGGTTGAGGATGGTCAGCTGCCGTCCCGCGCCGCGGATGCGGGCGTCGAGCCATTCCCAGTTGGCAGCCTGCTCGGGGAAGAAGGCCAGGTGGCGGAAGTTGGTGAAGCGGCTGTTGAACTTCGCCTCGCGCCAGCTCAGCGGGAACAGCACCGGCGGCTGGCCGGCGAACTGCCAGCGGCCGTTCTCGTCCTCGTCGGTGGGGTCGAAGACGGCGTCGGCCCTGTCCCATTCTTCCTTCGAGAGGCGCGGGGCCCACAGGCACTGCGGCTCGGGCCGCACGACCTTGAACGGACCGTAGCGTTCCAGCTTGCGGCCATGGCCGCTGTCGATCAGGCCGTAGTCGGCCCAGCCCTTGGTGGTCAGCAGGATGGGGGCGTCGGCGACGCGCGGGTTGCTCATGGTCGGGCATTAGCCGCCGGGGGTTCGAAGGTCCAGTATCGTCCCCCAGTATCGTCCCAAGGACTTCAAGGTGTTGCGCCGCGTAGGTGATTCCCGTTTAGTGTTCGGTTCGGGGATCGAAGTGAGGGGAAACAGGCAGTGACGACGGTTCTCAAGAAGCCGCAACGCTCCGCCAGGAAGCCGAAGGGCGACGGGCACATGCGCCGGGGGGAAATCCTCGAGGCGGCCCAGCGTATCTTCCTGGCCGAGGGCTATCAGGGCGCGACGATCCGCAAGATCGCCGACGAGGTGGGGGTCTCCTCGACGGCGCTCTACATGCATTTCAAGGACAAGGACGAGATTCTGCTGGAGATCAGCGACGGGGCCATCACCCGCCTGCTGGAGATCAACAGCGAGCTGTCGGCGCGGCCGATCGATCCGGTGGTGCGGGTGCGGATGATGCTCGACGCCTACATGGGTTTCGCGCTGGAGAATCCGAACGCCTACCAGCTGGTGTTCTGCGCCAATACCGGGCTGATGAGCGCCGAGAAGACCGAGGCGACCCAGGATCTGGGCGACCGCTGCTTCCAGAAGTTCATCGACGTGGTCAACGAGATCGCCGCCTCCGGGCGGCTGCGGACCGGGTCGGCGGAGAGCGCGGCGCAGGTGCTGTGGGCGTCGTGCCACGGGCTGGTGTCGCTGATCATCACCAAACCCAGCTTCAACTGGGCCGACAGTGGCGAGCTGCGCCAGGTATTGCTGGACGGGATGCTGCACGGGTTGGTGGCGGACTAAACCTGCCTGATCCATTCAACCCATCTAAACTACCGCTCATCCCGGCGAATGCCGGGACCCAGATGACGGAGCGCGGTCGTTTGGGTATCTGCTTCCGACTCGGCAGATGAATCTGGGCCCCGGCATTCGCCGGGATGAGCGGAAGGGGAGTGGGGTGCGCGCCATCGCGATCATCGGATTGGGCGTATTCCTGACGATGGCAACCGCCGCCCAGGCCTCACCTCGCGTCGTCTCCCTCGACCAGTGCGCCGACCAGTATGTCCTGGCCCTCAGCCCGCGCGAGAGCATCGTCGGCCTGAGTTACCGCGCCGACGACGCCGACTCCCACCTGAGGGCGCTGGCCAAGGGTCTGCCCCAACGCCGCATCACCACCGAGAGCATTATGGCCGCCCGGCCGACGCTGGTCGTCCGGTACTGGGGCGGCGACGCCCGGCTGGAAACGGCGCTCGCCACCCACGGCGTCAAGGTCGTGAAGATCGAGGACGCCACCGATTTCGACGGCGTGCGGGCCAACGTCCGGACTGTGGCCGCCGCGCTGGACCAGCCGGCGCGGGGCGAGGCCATCGTCGCAGACATGGACCGGCGGCTGGCGGCGTCAAAGGGCGCCTGGAAGGGGCGGAGCGGGCTCTACCTGACGCCCAGCGGCTACACGGCCGGGAAGGGGACCTTCATCGACCGCATCCTCGCCGCCGCCGGCGTTCGCAACGCCGCGCCGCAGGCCGGGTTCGCGCCGGTGCGGCTGGAGGATGTCGTGATGGGGCCGCCGCGCGGCTATGTGCTGGGCTTCTTCGACCAGCTGTCGGCCGCTTTCGAACGGTGGGGCATGGGACGGCACAGGGCGCTGCAGAAGCGGCTGCCCGACCAGACCCTGGCCAGTCTGCCGGCCTCGGTGCTGAGCTGCCCAGGCTGGTTCGCGGCCGAAGGGGTCGAGGCGCTGGCCAGGGCGGCGCCGCGATGAGCCGGACCGCGACGCTGCTGCTCGGCGGCCTGCTGATCCTCGTCCTGCTCGCCGGGCTGCTGCTCGGCGAGACGACGCTGACGCCCGCCCAGTACGGGCAAGCCTTCGCCCACCCTGGCTCACCGGCGGGCGAGGTGTTGTGGACCATCCGCCTGCCGCGCGCCCTGATGGCGGCGCTGATCGGCGGCGGCCTGGGCCTGGCCGGGGCGGCGTTGCAGGGGCTGTTGCGCAATCCGTTGGCGGACCCGGGCGTGCTGGGCGTCTCGGCCTTCGCCGGACTGGGGGCGGCCCTGACCATCGCGCTCGGGCTGTCGGCCGTCACCGGGGCGGTCGAGGCCGGCGCCCTGGTCGGCGCCCTGGCCGCGGGCCTGCTGGTCTCGGGACTGGCGGCGCGGTTTCGCGAGCCCGAGGCGCTGATCCTGCTGGGGGTCTCCCTGTCCTCGCTCGGCGGCGCCCTGACGGCGCTGATCTTCAACTTCTCACCCTCGCCGGTGGCGACGGCGGAGGTGATGAACTGGCTGCTCGGTTCGGTGGCCAACCGCGACTTCGGCGACATCCTGCGGGCGCTCGTTCCGATGACGCTCGGCGCCGGGCTCTGCCTGTGGTCTGCGCGGGGCCTGACCATGCTGACGCTCGGCGAGGAGACCGCGGCCCTGAGCGGCCTGCCGATGGCCAGCCTGCGCACCGCCGCCGTGGCCGGCGCGGCGCTGATGACCGGAGCCGCCGTCGCCGCCGCCGGCGTGGTTGGCTTCGTCGGCCTGGCCGCGCCGCATCTCGTTCGCCGGCTCAGCGGCGACGATCCCGGCAAGCTGCTGATCCCCTCGGCCGTGGCCGGGGCCATCCTGCTGACCGCCGCCGACCTGATCAGCCGGGTGCTGCCCAGCGAGCAGGAGCTCAAGCTCGGCGTCGTCACCGCCCTGGTCGGAGCGCCGCTGTTCGCCCTCGTCGCCTGGCGCGCCTCGCGGAGCTGGCGGGCATGAGCTGGGTCTTCACCGACGTTCACGCCGGTCCCGCCGGCCGGGCGGTGCTGAAGGGCGTGAGCCTCACCGTCGCGCCGGGCGAGATGGTCGGGGTGCTCGGCCCCAACGGGGCCGGCAAGACCACGCTGTTGCGCGCGGGCCTTGGCCTGCTGCCGCTGCAGGCCGGGCAGGTCCAGCTCGCCGACAAACCCATCGCCGAGCTAAAGCCCGCGATGCGAGCCCGCGCCGCCGGCTACCTGCCGCAGGAGCGCCGGGTCGGCTGGAACCTCGCCGCCCTGCGCATCGCCGAGCTGGGCGCGCCGGACCTGCCCGAGGGCCAGGCCCAGGCGTTGGCCGCCGCCTGCCTGGCCCGCGTCGGCCTGGAAGGCTTCGAGGGCCGCGGCGTGCTCGACCTCTCCGGCGGCGAGCGGGCCCGGGTGCTGCTGGCCCGGCTGCTGGCCACGCGCGCGCCGTTGCTGGTCGCCGACGAGCCGACGGCCGGGCTCGACCCCGACGCCCAGTTCCTGGCCCTCGACCTGCTGGCGCAGGAAGCGGCCAGGGGCGCCGGCGTGGTCCTCACCCTGCACGACCTGGCCCTGGCCGCGCGGGTCTGCAGCCGCCTGGTCGTGCTGCACGACGGCCGGGTCGCCGCCGACGGCGCGCCGCGCGAGGTGCTGACACCCGCCACCCTGCGCACCGTCTTCGGCCTCGACGGCGCCTTCATCGACACCGAGGATGGCCCGGTGCTGGTCACCCGCCGCGCGCCTTAAGAGGACTTCGCTTGCTGCTCGCCCGCGCCCTTGCCGTCCTGCTGCTCCTGGTTCCCGCCGTGGCGGTCGCGCAGGCGCGGGCGCCGATCCAGTCCTACGAGGTGGTCGCCAGCTTTCCGCACGACACCGGGGCCTTCACCGAGGGTCTCTTCTTCCAGGACGGGGTGCTCTACGAAAGCACCGGCCTGGAGGGCCGCTCCGACATCCGCAAGGTCGATCCGGCCAGCGGCAAGGTGCTGCAGAAGCGCGATCTCGACCCAAAGTACTTCGGCGAGGGCATCGTCGCCTGGAAGGGCAAGCTGGTCGAACTGACCTGGCGGGACGGCATCGGTTTCACCTACGATCTCAAGACCTTCGAGCCGAAATCCACGTTCAGCTATCCGGGCGAAGGCTGGGCCCTGACCCATGACGGCAAGCGCCTCATCATGAGCGACGGCACCGCCGAGCTGCGCTTCCTCGATCCGGAAACCCTGGCCGAGACCGGCCGGGTCAAGGTCACCGACGGCGGGGGAGAAGTCGTCAACATCAACGAGGTCGAATGGGTCGAAGGCGAGGTCTGGGCCAACATCTGGCAGACCGACTGGATCGCCCGCATCGACCCGGCCACCGGCAAGGTGAAGGCCTGGATCGACATGACGGGCCTGTTGCCGGCGGCCGACCGCACCGGCGGCGAGGACGTGCTCAACGGCATCGCCTACGACGCCAAGGGCAAGCGGGTGCTGGTGACGGGCAAGTTCTGGCCGAAGCTGTACGAAATCCGGGTGAAGCCCTGAGCTACCGCCCCGGCGTCCCGGCAACGCTATAGCTGTAGCCGCCCCGCCGCAGGTCGGCCGACAGGGTCAGCGGCGTCGTCCCCCCGTTCAGGCGGGCCCTGTAGACCTGCATGGTCTCCAGCGTGCGCATGACGTAGTTGCGGGTTTCGCTGAACGGGATGCATTCGATGTAGTTCAGCGGGTCGGTGGAACCGCCGCGCGGGTCGCCGCAGGTGGTCACCCACTGACCGGGGCGGCCCGGGCCGGCGTTGTAGCCGGCGGCGGCCATGGCGTAGCTGCCGCCGAAATTGCCGGTCATGTCGCCGAGGTAGCGCGAGCCCAGCTTCATGTTGAACGGACCGTCGAACAGGCGGTCGGTCGAGTAGGTCTCGCCGAGCAGCCGGGCGGTGTCGCGCCCCGTGCCGTCGAGCAGCTGCATCATCCCCATGGCCTTGGCGCCGCTGCGGGCGTTCGGGTCGAAGTTGCTTTCCTGGCGGGCGATGCTGAGCACGAAGGCCGGCTCGGCGGCGCCGGGCACCTGGGGCACGGAGAGGATGGGATAGCCGCGCTCGGGCAGGATGAAACCGCGCTGGGCGGCGGTGCGGACGGCGCGCATGCCCAGGTCCTGGTCGCCGGCGGCGCGGGCCAGATCGACCAGCAGGGCGGATTCGGCCGCGGTCGGCAGGATGTCGTCGATGTGGAGGACGAAGGTGCGGAACTGGTCCTTGAGGCCAAAGCCCTGCAGCAGCCGGGCGGCGCGGACGATCTCGCGGCCGTCGAAGCGGCTGCGGTCGGCCTGGGTGATCTGCGGGTCCTTGCCGAGGGTCAGGGTGGCGAGGCCGGCCTTCTCGGCGGCCAGTTGGCCGTAGAAGACGGTGAGGTGGCGCGCGCCCTGCCTGTAGAAGGCCTGGGCTTCGGCCATCTTGCCCAGCGCCTCTGCGGCGCGGCCCTGCCAGTAGAGGGCGCGGCCCTGGGTGATCGGCGAGACGCCGGCCGCGGCCAGCCTGGCGAAGTGGCGCTCGGCCGAGGTGGCGTCGCTGAGCTTGGTCAGGGCCAGCCAGCCGGCGTAGAACTCGGCCTCGGCGGCGTCGGCGCCGGTGGTCATGCCGCAGTCGCGGGCGATGTTGTAGGCGGCCCGGTAATTGCGCTCCTGCAGGGCGCTGGCGATCATCCGGCGCTTGTCGGGCCAGCTGCGGGCGGCGGCGTCCTCGGTCGGGGCGCCCTTGATGCCCGCCGACAGCGAGAAGGCCAGCGAGGTCTGGCCGCGCTTGTAGAAATAGAGCGACTGCTCCCAGATCACGCCCGGATGGCGGCGCTGTTCGTCGGTCAGCTGGGCGACCTTGTCGTTGGCGTCGCTGCGCCCCGACCGCAGGGCCATGCGCGCCTCGGCCAAGGCCTTGTCGGGACCGGTCAGGGTGGCGGCCAGATCCTGGGCGGCGGGTCCTTGCGGGCCCCACATCAGGAGGTCGGCCCGGGCGCTGTTCTCGGCTTCGCTGAGGTAGCCGCCGAAGCGGGTCCGCATCGCCGTCTGCTGGTCGAGCTCGAAGAGCTTCGTCGTCCACCAGCGCTGGATCAGTTCGCGGGCCTGGCTCTCATAGCCGGTCGCCAGATAGGCGGCGGCCAGGGCCATGGCTCCCTGGGCCGTGGCCGGCTCGGCCCCGCCGAACCAGTCGATGATCTTGGCCGGCGGCAGGTTGCCGGTTTCCAGCAGCTTCTCGGCGGCGATCTGGCGGCCCTGGGCGCGGGGCCAGCCGGCCAGGTCGCGGCGGGCCGAGTCGGCCTCGAAGAAGCTCATCGAGTCCGGCGCGCCGTCGGCCAGGGCCCAGACGGCGATCTTGCGGGCCAGCGGATCGTTGATGCCGCCGATGGCCGTGCGCACCTGGGCGCCGTCGCCGGCCTTGGCGGCGGTCAGGGCCATCTGCAGATATTGCGCGTCGCCTTCGCCGGCCATCTCGTAGCCAGGCAGGGGCGGGGCGGTCAGGCGGGCGGCGGCCTGGGTCATCGCCGAACCGGCCATCGCCAGCGCCAATATCGCCCCGCCGCCCGCCAGCCAGACCCTGCCTGCGCCGATCCTCAACCCATTCCCTCCCGAACAATCACATCCCCCGCCCATTGCGAAGCAACAGGCCCCCTCATATTGTCCGCCCCCAATCCATAGCCGCAAGTGAATGCGGCGAACTGACGGCCCTTTTTACACGCCATGTTCCAATCCCCCTTCAAGGGCGTCCTTCCCGCCCTGGTGACCCCTTTTCGCGATGGCGCCCTCGACGAGAAGGCCTTCGTGGCCCTGGTCGAGCGCCAGATCGCCGGCGGCGTGCACGGCCTGGTGCCCGTCGGCACCACCGGCGAGACCGCCACCCTCAGCCATGAGGAGCACCGGCGGGTCGTCGAACTGTGCGTCCAGACCGCCCGCGGCCGGGCGCCCGTCATCGCCGGGGCCGGCAGCAACGCGACGGCCGAGGCCATCGAGCTGGCCCGGCACGCCAAGGCGGTCGGGGCCGACGCGGCCCTGATCGTCTCGCCCTACTACAACCGCCCCAGCCAGGAAGGCATCTATCAGCACTACAAGGCGATCAACGACGCCGTGCAGCTGCCCATCCTGGTCTACAACGTGCCCAGCCGCACCAGCTCGGACATGACCAACGAGACGCTGGAACGGCTGTCCAAGCTGCCCAACATCGTCGGCATCAAGGACGCCTCGGGCGACATCGGCCGGATGTCGCAGCAGCGCGTCTCCTGCGGTGAAGAGTGGATCATGCTGTCGGGCGACGATCCGAACGGCGTCGGCTATGTCGCCCAGGGCGGCCACGGCTGCATCTCGGTGACGGTCAATGTCGCGCCGGAAGCCTGTTCGGCCATGTACAACGCCTGCCTGAGCGGCGACTTCGAGACCGCCCGCTACTGGCAGGACCGCCTGATCCTGCTGCACAAGGCGATGTTCGCCGACGCCTCGCCCAGCCCCGCCAAGTTCGCCCTGGCGACGCTGGGCCTGTGCTCGGAAGAGTGCCGCCTGCCCATCAGCCCCTGCTCGGAAGCCGCCCGCACCCAGGTCCTCGACGCGATGCGCGCCGCCGGCGTGCTCTGATGGCCTCGAAAGCAACGAGTGGGGGCCTGATCGCCGAGAACCGGCGGGCGAAATTCGACTACTTCCTCGAGGACCCGATCGAGGCCGGCATCATGCTGCTCGGCACCGAAGTGAAGTCCCTGCGCAACGGCCGGGCCAACATCGCCGAGTCCTACGCCGCGGTCGAAAACAACGAGATCGTGCTGATCAACGCCGACATCCCGCCCTACGCGGGCGGCAACCGCTTCAACCACGAGCCGCGGCGGCCGCGGAAGCTGCTGCTCAAGAGCAAGCAGATCAGCAAGCTGATCGGCGCCGTGCAGCGCGAGGGCCGGACCATCATCCCGACCCGGCTTTACTGGAACGAGAAGGGCCTGGCGAAGCTGGAGCTGTGCCTGGCCAAGGGCAAGAAACTGCACGACAAGCGCGAAGCCACGGCCGAACGTGACTGGCAGCGCGACAAGGCGCGGCTGCTGAAAGACCACGGCTGATCAGTCGATCAGTTCGCGCACCCGCTTGAAGATGTCCTCGAACATGGCCGGCGTCAGCCGCCCCGTGTTCGTGTTCAGCCGTGAGCAGTGGTAGCTGTTGATCACCCGGTAGGGGCCGGCGTCGAACTCCGAACCGTGGCCCGGGGCGCCGGTCGAGCCCTTGAGGTTCAGGGCCCGCAACAGGCTGCGGCGCGAAACGTCGCCGAGCGTGACGATGACCTTCAGGTTGGGCATGGCGGCCAGGGTGTTCACGAAGAACGGCCGGCAGGTCTTCTCCTCCGAGGTCTCCGGCTTGTTCAGCGGCGGGGCGCAGCGGACGGCGTTGGTGATCATGCAGTCGGTGAGCTGCAGGCTGTCGTCGGGCCGGGCCTCATAGGTGCCGGTGGCGAAGCCGGTCTTCTTCAGGGTGTCGTAGAGCAGCCAGCCGGCGTGGTCGCCGGTGAAGGGCCGTCCCGTGCGGTTGGCACCGGTGCGGCCCGGGGCCAGGCCGGCGACCATCAGCCGGCCGTTCCAGTCGCCGAACGACGGAGCCGGGCCGTTGTACCAGTCGGGGTTCTGCCGCTGGTTCTCGCGGCGGTACTCGACCAGGCGTGGGCAGAGCGGGCAGTCGCGCGGCGGCTCGGGGGAGGACAGGTCGACGGTCTGATCGGCGTGCATGGACCTCACCTAGCGCGAGTCGGAAATTTCCGACTTGCCCCCCCACACCGATCATCCCGACGAAAGTCGGGACCCAGCTGGCAAGCAGCATGAGAATTCAACTCTGAACAGCATCAGCCCCGCACCGCAGGTGGACACTGGGTCCCGACTTTCGTCGGGATGATCGGATTTTTTAGACCACTACAGCTCGTCCTCGGCCTCGATCTCGGCGCGGGTGCGGTTGTCGTAGCCGCCGCCACGCGGGGCCGGGCCGCGCGACGGTCGGCCGATGATGTCGCCGAGGTCGGCGAGGTCGATGAAGGGGTCGGCCTGGCGGCGCAGGTCGTCGCTGATCATCGGCGGCTGGCTCTTCACCGTCGAGACGACGCTGACCCGCACGCCCTTGCGCTGGACGGACTCGACCACGGACCGGAAGTCGCCGTCGCCGCTGAACAGCACCAGGTGGTCGGCCTTTTCGGCCATCTCCATCATGCCGACGGCGATCTCGACATCCATGTCGCCGCGCCAGCGGTCGCGGCCCTGGCTGTCGGTGAACTTGCGGGCCGTCTTGGTGACCAGGGTGAAGCCGTTGTAGTCCAGCCAGTCGACCAGCGGCTTGATCGGGCTGTAGTCGTCGCCCTCGACGATGGCGGTATAGTAGTAGGCCCGGATCAGCACGCCGCGCCGGCGGAACTCGTCCAGCAGCTTGCGGTAGTCGATGTCGAAGCCCAGGGCCTTGGCCTGGGAATAGAAATTGGCGCCGTCGATAAACAGGGCCAGCTTCTCGGTCGGATAAAAGGTCACGGTTTCAAATCCTTGGATAAAATATCTAACTTCGATGACGCCGTGATCGTCGCCCTCGGGAGCAATCTTCCCGGTGACTATCCCGACGTTCCGGCCCTGCTGCAGGCGGCGCTAAAAGCGTTCCCCGCCCACGGCCTGACCGTGGTCGCCAGATCCGCCTGGTGGCGCTCGGCCGCCTGGCCCGATCCGGCGCTGCCTGCCTATACGAACGGCGTCGTCATTGTCGAGACGGGGTTGAGTGTGGCGGAGACGCTAAGCGCCCTGCACGCCATCGAGGCCGACTTTGGCCGGGTGCGGCAGGAGGCCAACGCGGCCCGCACGCTGGACCTCGACCTGATCGCCCATGGTCGGACAGTGACCGGGGAGGGGGCGGTGCAGGTCCCGCATCCAAGAGCTCATGAACGGCGCTTCGTGATGGGACCGCTGGCCGAGCTCGCCGGCGATTGGCGGCATCCGGAGTCGGGAGAAACGGCCGAGGCGCTGGCCTTGAAGGCCTCCGTTGGCGCCGACGCCCACCCGATCCCTTCTCCCGCTCGTCGGGAGAAGGTGGCCCCGAAAGGGTCGGATGAGGGCAGCGCCAGCGATTGAAGGCTGGCAGGTTCAGGGCGTCTCGAGCCGGTGCTGCCCTCATCCGACGGCTTCGCCGCCACCTTCTCCCGACAAGCGGGAGAAGGAACACTACAAAGTCGGCCGCCGTGGCCGCTGCTTGGCCGAGATCGAGTTCACCACCATCCGTCCGGCCGGCGAATCGGGGATCGCGACCGGCGTCCGTTCCAGCGCCTGATCGATCAGCGCCGCGATTCCCGCGTCGGCCAGCATCTCCGGCCCCGTCAGCCTCACATGCCGCACCCGCGCCCCGCCGCCCTTCAACACCTTGTCCGGATCGTCCAGCCCCGCCCCGCGCAGGAAGCACAGGGTCACATGCCTGGGCAGGGCCAGCACCGACAGCACCGCGTCCGAAACCCGCGTCGGCGGCCCGAAACCGGCCACCAGGCCCTGATAGTTGTCGTAGATCAGCACATCGGCCCCGGGCATCCGCGCCCGCAGCCGCTCGACGCACTCCAGGAACTGCGCCGCAATATGCGGCTCATACTTCGCGGCAAACGCCAGAAGCGCTGTGTGCGCCTCACTCTCGCCCCCATGACCGCTCATCTTGCGACCTCATCTTGCGGCGTTGCACAATAGCGCGCAAAACACTATGTAGCCCGGTTCCACCGGCACTGCTGAAGAGATATCCATGGCCCGCGTCACCGTCGAAGACTGCATCGAGAAGGTTCCCAACCGCTTTGGTCTGGTCCTGCTGGCCGCCCATCGCGCCCGGGGCATCTCGGCCGGCGCGGCCCTGATGGTCGACCGCGACAACGACAAGAACCCCGTCGTCGCCCTGCGTGAGATCGCCGACGACGTCGTCGACAATGACGGCCTCAAGGAACATCTGATCACCACGCTGCAACGCGTCGATGAGCGGACCGAGGCCGAGGAAGAGGCGGAAACCGTCGCCCTGCTGTCGGATCCGACCCACATGCAGATGAGCGAAGCGGAACTGATCCGCGCGCTGCAGAGCGACCGCGACGGCGGTCAGGAGGAGCGGTACTGAGCCCCGAAGGCTCAGAACCCCTCATTCTGGAGGCGGCCGAAGAGGCCGCCCCCCACCCCCTCACGCCTATCAGGCCTGAACCGACCGCCGCCCAGAAGGTGGCGGCGCGGCCCAAATACATGCGCCAGTACGAGCTCATCGAGCGCGTCCGCGCCTATGAGCCCGACGCCGACGAGGCGCTGCTCAACAAGGCCTATGTCTACGCCGTCCGTATGCACGGCTCGCAGACCCGGGCTTCCGGCGATCCCTATTTCGCCCATCCGGTCGAGGTGGCCGGCATCCTCACCGAATACCGGCTCGACACCGCCTCGATCATCACCGCCCTGCTGCACGACGTCATCGAGGACACCTCGGCGACCCGGCAGGACATCGAGAACCTGTTCGGGGCCGAGGTCGCCGAGCTGGTCGAGGGCGTCACCAAGCTCTCCAAGCTGGAGCTGACCGCCGACTACGCCCGCCAGGCCGAGAACCTGCGCAAGTTCATCCTGGCCATCTCCAAGGACGTCCGCGTCCTCTTGGTGAAACTGGCCGACCGCCTGCACAACATGCGGACCCTGAACTTCATCCAGAAGCCGGCCAAGCGCGAACGCATCGCCCGCGAGACGCTGGAAATCTACGCCCCGCTGGCCCGCAACATCGGCTGTCACCGCATCTGTTCGGAGCTGGAGGAGCTGGCCTTCGAACAGCTCAACCCGATGGCCCGCACGGCCATCATCCGCCGCCTGGAGATCCTGCGCGGCGAACAGGGCAAGGCGGTCAGCACGGTCAGCGGCGACATCACCCGCCTGCTGGAAGCCGACGGCATCGGCAACCGCGTCTTCGGACGGGAAAAGAACGCCTTCTCGATCTGGCGCAAACTGCAGAGGAAGTCGGTGGGCTTCTCGCAGCTCAGCGACATCTACGCCTTCCGGGTGATCGTCGACTCCGAGGCCGACTGCTACCGGGCCCTCGGCCTGATCCACCGCGCCTGGCCCTGCGTGCCCGAGCGGTTCAAGGACTTCATCTCGACGCCGACGCGCAACAACTACCGCTCGATCCACACCACGGTGATCGGCCCCAAGGGCATGCGCATCGAGATGCAGATCCGCACCGAGGCCATGGACCGCGTGGCCGAGGACGGCGTCGCCGCCCACTGGCGCTACAAGAACGAATCCTACGGCTTCGACGTCGAGCACATGGAGGCCGAGGGCGGCCGCGACCCGCTCCACAACCTGCGCCAGCTGGTGGCGGTGCTGGAACACGGCGGCGACGCCGAGGACCTGGTCGAGCACGCCAAGCTGGAGATGTTCCTCGACCAGACCTTCGCCTTCACCCCGAAGGGCAAGCTGGTCAGTCTGCCGCGCGGGGCCATGCCGTTGGACTTCGCCTACGCCGTCCACACCGATGTCGGCGACAGCACCATCGGGGCCAAGATCAACGGCGAGCTGAAACCCCTGCGCACCCCGCTGGTCAACGGCGACGTGGTCGAGATCATCAAGGGCGCCAAGCCGGCCGTGCCCCCCGACTGGCGCAGCCTGACGGTCACCGGCAAGGCCCGCAGCGCCATCCGCCGCCACATCCGCCAGACCGAGAAGGAAGAGTTCCTGCGGCTCGGCAAGGCGGCCCTGTTCCAGTCCTTCGAGCGGGTCGGCAAGAGCCGCACGGGGGTCTCCCTGCGGCCGGCGCTGGAACGCCTCGGCGTGCCGACCGACGACGACCTCTACGACGCCATCGGCCGCGGCCGCATCCAGCCGATGCAGGTCATGGAGGTGGTCTTCCCGGGCATGGACGATACCGCCCGCGCCGCCGCCGTCGCCCACCGCGCCATCGAGGACGGCGCCGGCGCCCGCATCTTCGTGCGCGGCACGGGCCTGGCCCCCGGCGTGACCCTGCACTTCATGCCCTGCTGCACCCCGGTGCCCGGCGACCGCATCGTCGGCATCATGCGCGAGGGGGTCAACGAGGTGGACGTCCACACCATCGACTGCCGCAACCTGGCGCAATACGAGGACCAGGGCGACCGCTGGCGGGATCTCGCCTGGACCCTGGAAGCCGACCGCAACACCGTCAGCCACGCCAAGCTGCGGGTCACCATCCTCAACACCCCCGGCGTGCTGGGCGAGGTCTGCACCATCATGGGCGAGGCGGGCGGCAACATCACCGGCCTGAAGATGACGCATCGGCAGGAAGACGTGTTCGACGTCGACGTCGACCTGGACGTGACGGACAACCGGCACATCACGACCATCATCGCCGCGCTGCGGGCCTGCCCCAGCGTCGAGGGCGCCGAGAGGCCGATGGGCTGACAAGCCATCGTGGGTCGGACGGCTGACGCCGTCCCTTCTCCCGCTTGTCGGGAGAAGGTGGCCCCGAAGGGGTCGGATGAGGGCGGCACCGGTTCCAGCCGATCATCCACATTCTGGCGCCGTCAGCGCCGCCGCCAAACTTCCACCTTCCGTTCTGCCCTCATCCGTCGGCCTACGGCCGCCACCTTCTCCCGACAAGCGGGAGAAGGACCGGAGAAATTCATGACCCACCACATCCTCACAGGCGCCCCCGGCGCCGGCAAAACTATCATCCTGCGTGGCCTCGAACGCGCCGGCCTCGCGGTCGTCGAGGAAGCCGCCACCGACGTCATCGCCTGGGCCGACGCCACCGGCGTCGAGCGCCACTGGGAAGACCCCGGCTTCTGCGCTGCCATCCTGGCACTGCAACAGCAGCGGGAGGGAAACGCGCCGACCGGGACGGTGATCTTCGACCGCTCGCCGGTCTGCACCCTGGCGCTCTCGAGGTTCTTGGCCCGTGAGCCCTCGGCCGCGTTGCAGGCTGCCGCCATCGCCTGCCGCGATCGCTACGCCCGCCAGGTCTTCTTCGTCGAAAGCCTGGCCACCATCGTCAACACCTCGGCCCGCCGCATCAGCCTGGAGGACGCCCGCCGGTTCGGCGACCTGCACCGGCAGGTCTACGCCGACCTCGGCTTCGAGCTGATCGACATCCCGCCGGCATCGCCCGCCGACCGGCGCGACCTCATCCTCTCGCGGCTGCGTTAGTCAGGCCGCCGCGCTTTCCGCTTGCGTCACCCCACGCTTTCGAACGATTGTTTGAACCAAGAACAGAACAATCGCTCGAGGAGACGCACCGATGGCCATCGATTTCGAAATCCCGCCGGAAGCCAAGGCAGTCCGTGAAAAGGTCCGCCAGTGGGTCGCCGACGAGTGCATCCCGGCCGAGAAGCTGATCCACGACAAGGACAGCTACAGATCGGTCCTCGCCGACCTGCGCGGCAAGGCCCGCGCCCAGGGCCTTTGGCTGCCCTTCATCCCCACCGAATACGGCGGCATGGGCCTCGGCCCGCTGGCCAACGCCCTGGTGCAGATGGAACTCGGCAAGAGCCACCTCGGCGCCCTCAGCATGAACAGCCAGGGGCCGGACGACGCCACCATGCTGACCCTGCTGGCCCACGGCACCGACTACCAGAAGGAGAAGTTCCTCAAGCCGCTGCTGAACGGCGAGAAGCGCGTCTGCTACTCGATGACCGAAAAGGCGGCCGGCGCCGACGCCACCGGCATGCAGACCCGGGCGGTCAAGGACGGCAACGAGAACTACGTTCTCAACGGCGAGAAGTGGTTCAGCAGCGCCGCCAGCGCCGCCGACATCGCCGTGGTCATGGCCAAGACCGACCCCGACGCTCCGCGCCACCAGCGCTTCTCGACCTTCATCGTCGAGCTGCCCAATCCCGGCTACCGCATCATCCGCGACATCGGCACCATGGCCGCCGAAGGCCCGCTCAGCCACATCATGGGCGGCGGCCACAGCGAGATCGAGATCAAGGACCTGGTCGTCCCGGCCGAGAACCTGCTGGGCGGGGAAGGGCAGGGCTTCAACATGGGCCAGCACCGCCTGGCCTACGGCCGCCTGCGCCACGGCATGCACAACGTCGCCATGGCCCAGCGGGCGCTCGACATGGCCACCGAGCACGTCATCAGCCGCGAGACCTTCGGCCGCAAGCTGAAGGACCGCCAGGGGGTGCAGTGGATGCTGGCCGACTGCGCCAGCGAACTCTACATGGCCCGGCTGATGCTGATCCACATCGCCTACAAGGCCGAGAAGGGCATGGACCTGCGGCAGGAAAACTCCATCGCCAAGGTGTTCCTGGCCCACATGGTGCACAAGGTCGTCGACACGGCGATTCAGCTGCACGGCGCGCTCGGCTACTCCACCGACCTGCCGCTGGCCCGCTGGTACACCCACATCCGCAGCCAACGCCTGGTCGACGGGCCGGATGAGGTTCACCGCTGGACGGTGGGCCGCAACGTCATCAAGGCGTTCGAACGTGAGGGCACGACGGCCTCGGCGGCGGGTGGGGATATTCTCTAACCCCACCCAAATTCCGATCATACCGACGAAAGTCGGGACCCAGCTGGCAGGCCGTGCAAGGGTCCGCTCTGATCAGCGCCAGCCCCGCTCCGTGAGCGGACACTGGGTCCCGGCTCTCGCTGGGATAGTCGGATTTTTGTGTTCAAGACGGAGCGCACGATGCCCGAACCCATCCTCGACCCCGACCTGCCGATCATCGATCCGCACCACCACCTGTGGGACCGCACGGCGATGCTCCCCCACCTCCCGGCGCCGACCCACGGTTTCGAGCAGATCGTCCGGCGCGTCCCCCGCTATCTCCTCGACGAACTGCGGGCCGACATGAACAGCGGCCACAACGTCATCGCCACCGTCTACATGGAATGCGGCGCCTTCTATCGCCCCGGCGGCCCGCCCGAACTGACACCCGTCGGCGAGACCGAAGCCGTCAACGGCCTGGCCGCCATCGCCGACAGCGGCGTCTACGGCCCGGCCAAGCCCTGCGCCGGCATCGTCTCCCACGCCTACCTGACCCGAGGGGCCGCCGTCCGCGAGGTCCTTGAGGCCCACATGGCCGCCAGCCACCGGTTCCGCGGCGTCCGCCACAGCGCCTCTCACGACCCCGACAGCGGCGTCCTGGGTCCCCTGGTCCGCCACCCCGCCGGCGTCTACCGCGATCCCGCCTTCCGCGAAGGCTTCGCCCAGCTCGCGCCCTTGGGCCTCTCCTTCGACGCCTGGCTGCTCGAACCGCAACTCCCCGACCTCATCGACCTGGCCCGCGCCTTCCCGGACACCCAGATCGTCCTCGACCACGTCGGCACCCCGCTCGGCATCGCCAGCTACAGGGGCCGCCGCGAGGAGCGCTTCGACATCTGGCGGAGCAACATCCGCAAGCTGGCCGAACTGCCCAACGTGGCGGTGAAGCTCGGCGGCCTGGCCATGGTCTTCCCGGGCTTCCCGTCCTGCCTCTCCGACAGCCCGGCCCCCTCGGCCCAGCTGGCCCAGGAATGGGGCCCCTATCTCGAAACCTGCATCGAGGCGTTCGGACCGACACGCGGCATGTTCGAGAGCAACTTCCCGGTCGACATCCTCTCCTGCAGCTACGCCACCCTGTGGAACGCCTTCAAGGTCTTCGCCAAGGGCTATTCGGCCGACGAGAAGACGGCGCTGTTCAGCGGCACGGCGGCGAAGGTCTACCGGCTGGACCTCTAGGCGGCAGAATCTGCTATGGCCGTCCCATGACCAGCGAAGACGTTCTCGAGGAATTCCGCGCCGCCGGCGCCCTGCGCGAAGGCCACTTCGTGCTGTCCAGCGGCCTGCACAGCCCGGTCTTCCTGCAGAAGAACCTGGTCTTCGCCCAGCCGGACCGCTGCGCCCGGCTCTGCAAGGCGCTGGCGGAGCTGATCGTCGCCAAAGTCGGCAAGCCCGACCTCTGCATCTCGCCGGCCGTCGGCGGCATCATCCCGGGCTACGAGACGGCCCGCCAACTGGGCGTCACCTCGCTCTACGTCGAGCGCGAAGGCGGCGAGTTCAAGTTGCGCCGGGGCTTCCAGGTCGAGCCCGGCGACAAGGTGGTCATGGTCGAGGACATCGTCACCACCGGCCTCTCCAGCCGCGAATGCATAGCCGCCATCCATGGGGCCGGAGCGACGGTCATCGCCGCCGCCTGCATCGTCGACCGCTCGGGCGGCAGGGCCGACGTCGGCGTGCCGCTGATCGCCTTGGCCACCCTCGACGTCCCGGCCTATGCCGCCGACGCCCTGCCACCCGAACTGGCGGCCATCCCGGTGCAGGATCCGGGCAGCCGGCGGCTGGCGAAGTAGCGGGTCCGTCGTTGCGTCCTTCGACACGCTCGCTACGCGGGCTGCTCAGGATGACTGATTTGAGTGCAATTCAACAAAGCTAGTCATGCTGAGCAGCGGCTTCAGGCCGCGTGTCGAAGCACGCACCGTCCCATCACCCCTTCGCCGCCGCCTCCAGCGGGGCGATGTCGAGCTTGACCATGGTCATCATCTTCTCGGTGACCCGCTTGACCACGGCCGGGTTCGCGTCGTTCATCAGTTCGCGCAGGCGCGCCGGGACGATCTGCCACGACAGGCCCCAGCGGTCCTTCAGCCAGCCGCACTGTTCGACGTTGCCGCCCTCCTTGAGGGCGTCCCAGAGGCGGTCGATCTCGGCCTGGCTGTCGCATTCGACCATGATCGAGAAACTGTGGTTGAAGGGGTCGAGCGGGCCGGCCTCGATGGCCATGTAGTTCTGGTCGCCGAGCCTGAAGCTGACGATCTTGACGCTGCCGGCCTTGCCGGAGGGGTTGTCGGCCATGACCGCCGAGCGGTCCTCGATTCCCGAGCCGGGGATCAGGGAGGTGTACAGGCGGACCGCCGCGTCCAGGTCCTTCTCGAACCACAGGTGCTGGGTGACTTTCATGACTGCGTCCTTCTCATCCGACGGCCTTTGAGCGCCTCGGCGCGGCGGCCGTTCCAACCCAAGGACGGTCCGGCGCCGGCAAATCCGACAGCCCCCGGCAAAAATCAGGCGCCGAACGTGACCGCGCCGGCCCTTTCCCGCCGGGCGGGCGGGTCCTAAGTAGGAGGCACAGCCTGTCGGACCCCCGCCCATGACCCTGCGCCTCGGCGTCAACATCGATCACGTCGCCACCATCCGCAACGCGCGGGGGGCCAGCTATCCCGAGCCGACGCGGGCGGCCGAGATCGCCCTGCTGGCCGGGGCCGACGGCATCACCGCCCATCTGCGCGAGGACCGGCGGCACATCTCCGATGCCGACATCGACGCGCTGGCCGACCTCTGCCGCAAGCGCGGCAAGCCGCTGAACTTCGAGATGGCCGTCACCGACGACATGGTCGCCATCGCCCTGGCCCACCGGCCGCACGCGACCTGCCTGGTGCCCGAGCGCCGCGAGGAGGTCACCACCGAGGGCGGCCTCGACGTCGTGCGCGGCGGCAACCGGGTGCGCGACGCCGTCCAGACCCTGCGCGCCGCCGGCAGCCGCGTCTCCCTGTTCATCGAGGCCGACCCGGCCCAGATCGCCGCCTCGGCCGACGCCGGCGCCCAGGTCATCGAACTGCACACCGGCGCCTTCTGCGACGCCGCCCGGGCCGGCGAGACCGACCGCGCCGCCGCCATCCTCGCCCGCCTGACCGCCGGCGCCGCCCAGGCCGCCCAGCTCGGCCTCGAAGTCCACGCCGGCCATGGCATCGACTACGCCACCGTCGGCCCCGTCGCCGCCATTCCGCAACTGGCCGAGCTCAACATCGGCCACTTCCTGATCGGCGAGGCCATCTTCGTCGGCCTGGCCGAGGCCATCCAGCGCATGCGCCGGCTGATGGACGCCGCCCGGGCCAGCGCGGAGCGGGCCGCGTGATCATCGGCCTGGGTTCCGACCTCTGCGATATCCGCCGCATCGACAAGACCCTTGAGCGTTTCGGCGGCCGCTTCGTCCAGCGCCTCTATACCGACATCGAGCAGGCCAAGTCCGACCGCCGCAAGGACCGCGCCGCCAGCTACGCCAAGCGTTTCGCCGCCAAGGAAGCCTGCGCCAAGGCGCTCGGGACCGGCGTCCCCCGCCGGGGCGTCCACTGGAAGGACATGGGGGTGGTCAACCTGCGCTCCGGCGCCCCGACCATGGCCCTGACCGGCGGCGCGGCCGATCGTCTCGCCCAGATCATTCCTGAAGGGATGGAGGCGAGGATTCACGTCACCCTGACGGACGATCATCCCTACGCCCAGGCCTTCGTGATCATCGAAGCCTTGCCCATCCAAGTTACGCCATGAAGGCGAACTAACAGGCGCTCCGCTTGCCGCCGCTGTATTCAGCGTCTAACCAGTCCCGCTGGGCGTTTCGCCCCCAAGTCTTGAAGAGAATCACGCGCCGATGACCGACGCCACCGTCACCGAGGCCGAACCGCAGGTCGTCGCCGCTCCGGAACCCGAGGACAAGCCGCCGCCGACCTTCGTCCAGGAGGTCGTCGAGATCGCCAAGACGGTGGCCTATGCGCTGCTGATCGCGCTGGTCCTGCGGATTTTCCTGTTCCAGCCCTTCACCATTCCGTCGGACTCGATGGAGCCCAACCTGCTCCACGGCGACTACATCATCGTCAACAAGTTCTCCTACGGCTACTCCAAGCACTCGATCCCGCTCAGCCCGGGGCTGTTCAAGGGCCGCATCTTCGGCTCCAAGCCGCACCGCGGCGACATCGTCGTGTTCAAGCTGCCGGCCGACAACAAGACCGACTACATCAAGCGCGTCATCGGCCTGCCCGGCGACCGCATTCAGGTCCGCGGCGGCGTGCTGTACGTCAACGAAAAGGCCCTGCCCAACGTCCAGGTGACCCGCAACGACGCCGCCGACATGGACCGCGTCCGCCGTCAGGAAACCTCCTACGACAACAAGACCTACGTCACCTACGCCGGGGCCGAGTACGGCTACGTCAACAACACCGGCGTCTTCCTGGTGCCCCAGGGCCACTACTTCATGATGGGCGACAACCGCGACAACTCGCTGGACAGCCGCGTCGAGCCCAACTACGCCGCGCCCCGCCAGGGCGGCGTCGGCTTCGTGCCGGCCGAGAACCTGGTCGGCAAGGCGCAGATCATCCTGCTCAGCTGGTACGCCCCGTCCGACCCCTACGACACCGGGCCGCGCCACGAGGGCGCCTCGCTGTTCAAGCCCTGGACCTGGTTCACCGAAGCCCGCCCGAGCCGGTTCTTCCACATCCTCAAGTGAAGACTTGGCTGAAATGAACGCCCGGGTCCTGGCCGTAGAGGCGCTCGAACGCCGCATCGGCCACACCTTCGCCGACCGCGACTTGCTGGAACGCGCTCTGACGCACTCCTCGGTCGGCGACGGCGCCATCAAGGTGCGCCACAACGAGCGGCTGGAGTTCCTCGGCGACCGGGTGCTCGGCCTGCTGGCCTCCGAACGCCTGCTGGCCCTCTATCCGGAGGCCAAGGAGGGCGAGCTGTCGCCGCGCCTGGCCAACCTCGTCAACGGCAAGGCCTGCGCCCGCGTCGGCCGGCGGCTGGATCTGGGCATCGCCCTGCGGATGAGCGGCTCGGCGACCAAGATGGGCGTGCGCGACAACGACGGGGCCCTGGGCGACGGCGTCGAGGCCCTGATGGCGGCCATCTACATCGACGGCGGGCTGGAGACGGCCAGGGCCTTCTTCCTGTCCGCCTGGGCCGACGAGTTCGACCATCTGGAGGCGCCGCGCTCCAAGGACGCCAAGACCCGGCTGCAGGAATGGGCCATGGGCCTGCGCCTGCCGGTCCCGGCCTACACGGTCGTCGAACAGTCGGGACCGGCCCATGCGCCGCGTTTCATTGTAGAGGTTGCCGTGCGGGGCTATGAGAGCGAACGCGGAGAAGGGGGGTCTCGGCGCGAAGCGGAAAAGGCTGCGGCGTTGATCATGCTGCTGAAACAGGAAGGCAAAGCATGACCCGGGCAGGTTTCGTCGCCATCATCGGCGCGCCCAACGCTGGCAAGTCCACCCTCACCAACCGGCTGGTTGGCGCCAAGGTGTCCATCGTCACTCAAAAGGTTCAGACCACGCGCTTCCCGGTGCGCGGCGTCGCCATGGCCGGCGAGGCGCAGATCATCCTGCTCGACACCCCCGGCATCTTCACCCCCCGCCGCAAGCTGGACCGCGCCATGGTCCGCAGCGCCTGGGCCGGTGCCGACGACGCCGACGCGGTGGTGCACCTCGTCGACGTCCAGGCCGAACTGGCCGTGCAGGACAAGACCGCCAAGCCGGCCGACAAGCGCGGCGTCATCGACGTCCAGACCATCATCGAGAACCTGCAGGGCTCGAAGAAGAAGGTCATCCTGGCGCTCAACAAGATCGACGGCGTCAAGCGCGAGCGGCTGCTGGCCGTCTCCCAGGCCCTGTTCGAGACCGGCGTCTACACCGAGGTCTTCATGATCAGCGCCGCCGACGGCAACGGCGTCGACGACCTGAAGGCCCGCATGGCCGAACTGATGCCGGAGGGCCCCTGGCTCTATCCGGAAGACCAGACCGCCGACATCCCGGCCCGCCTGCTGGCCGCCGAGATCACCCGCGAGAAGCTTTACCTGCGCGTCCATGAGGAACTGCCCTACGCCGCCAGCATCGAGACGGTGGCCTTCGAGGAAAAGCGCGACGGCTCGGTCCGCATCGAACAGACCATCTTCGTCGAGCGCGAGGGCCAGCGGGCCATCGTCATCGGCAACAACGGCCAGACCCTGAAGTGGATCGGCCAGAAGAGCCGCGAGGAGCTGGCCGAACTGTTCGAACGCAAGGTTCACCTGTTCCTCCACGTCCGGGTCCGCGAGAACTGGGCCGAGGAACGCGAGGCCTACTCGGCCATGGGACTGGATTTCGACGTCTAGTACGTCCTTCGACACGCCCGCTATGCGGGCTGCTCAGGATGACTGACGGTAGTGCAGGTTCAAAAAACTAGTCATGCTGAGCAGCGGCCGTAGGCCGCGTGTCGAAGCACGCACCCAAGACAGGGCCATTCATGCGTCTCCTCTTCCTGATCCTCGCCCTGCTGGCGACGCCGGCCATGGCCCAGCCCACCGGCGCGGAGCGGGCGATCAATGTCACGCTCGATACGCTGCACGAGGCGGCGTCGAAGGCCGACACCAAGCGCTACTTCCCGCTCTATGCGAAGGACGCCATCTACATCGGCTCCGACGCCGCCGAACGCTGGACCCTCGCCGAATTCCGCGCCTTCGCCGAGCCCTACTTCGCCAAGGGCAAGGGCTGGACCTACAAACCCCGCGAACGCCACATCGTCGTCACCGACAATCCCTGCAAGTGCATCGCCTGGTTCGACGAACTGCTGGACAGCGAAAGCTACGGCACCAGCCGGGGAACGGGCGTGATGGTGCTGGAAGACGGCCAATGGAAGGTGGCGCAATACGCCCTGACCTTCCCGATGCCCAACGACCTGGCCCACGGGTTTACGGACCAGATCAAGGCGTTCGAGGCGAAGGCCAAAGCCAAGTAGCCGGCGGACGACGACTCGTCCGCGCCCGTTCCCCACCCCCTACCGTCATCCTAGGGCTTGTCCCTAAGATCCCGCTCTCCGCTCGCTCTCACAGTGGGGTGGAGGCGCGGCCGCGCCTCCAGGGCAGGGTTCGCGGCGGCCGAACCCGGGATCCTAGGCACAAGGCCTAGGATGACGGTAGGGGGTGGGGGCGCCTATTGGCCGCCTGCCACCTTCAGCCCCATGAAATAAGCCCGCCGCTCCAACTCGAAATGCTCCAGCGCGGCCCGCAGCGTCGTGCGCGCCATGGTCGCCCCGTGCTTTTCCAGGAAGGCCTCCAGCCGCGGCCGGTCCTTGTCGCAGGTCCGCAAGGCCCAGCCGACCGCCTTGTGGGTCAGGTCGTGGGGGTCGTCCAGCAGGATCTCGGCGATGGCGTAGCTGTCGTCGTGGTCGCCCTTCAGGGCGAAGTGCAGCGTGGCGAGGATGGCCGTCCGCCGCTCCCACAGGCTGTCCGACCGGGCCAGCCGGTAGAGGACATCGCGCGGCCTGTCCCACAGGTAGCGGCCGACTACCCGCCAGGCGGCGAGGTCGACCAGGTCCCAGTTGTTGATCCGGTCGTGCCGCCGCAGATAGAGGCCGTAGAGGTCCTTCAGCCGCTGCGCCGAGCATCCCTTCGCCGTCGCCGCCTTGCCCATGATGCTCAAGGCTCCGGCCCGCGCCTCATGCACCTCGTCCTCGAGCAGCTTTTCCAGCTCCTCGACCGGCATGGCCAGGTAGCCTTCGGAGACCTTGAACAACGTCCCCATCTTCACGCCGATGAAGACGTCGCCGGCCCCGTAATCGCCCTCGCCGGCCTTGAAGTAGCGCTGGATCTTGCGCAGTTCCTCGTCGGACTGGTGTGTCCGCAGCTGCGCCATGAAAGCGTCGGCGGTCTGGTCCTGCGCCATATCGTTCCGCCCCTGTGCATCCGTGGCCGACGCAGGCTATCTCACCGGCATGGAATGGGAAGACGAAGGCTATATCCTGTCGGCGCGGCTGCATGGCGAGTCCGGGGCGATCATCGACCTGCTGACCGAGCGCTACGGTCGCCACGCCGCCCACGTCTCGGGCGGCGGCTCGCGTCGCCTCAAATCGATCCTGCAGCCGGGCGCCAAGGTGCTGGCCAGCTATCACGCCCGAGTCGAGGGCCAGCTCGGTTCGGCCCGCGTCGAGCCGATCGGGGAGGGGCCGTCCGAACTGTTCGACGACCGCCTGGCCCTGGCCGGCCTCGCCGCCGCCGCCGCCGTGGCGGCCGGGGCCTTGCCCGAGCGCGAGCCACATCCTGGGGCCTTCCACGCCTTCGACGCCCTGATCGGCGCGCTGGGCAACGCCGACATCTGGCCCGCCGTCTTCGTGCAGTTCGAGGCCGGCTTGCTGAGCGAAATGGGCTTCTCCCTGGACCTGAGCAAATGCGCCTCGACCGGCGTCACCGAGGATCTGGTCTGGGTCAGCCCGCGCACCGGCCGGGCCGTCAGCCGCGAGGCCGGCGAGCCTTATGCCGACCGCCTGCTGCCCTTGCCGCCCTTCATGCTGTCGCCGCGCAACGGCCTTGGCGAGGGCGACATCCGCGCCGGCTTCGACCTGACCGGCCACTTCCTGGAGCAATACGTCTTCGGCCCGCTCAACAAGCCGCTTCCCCCCGCGCGCGTCTGGCTTTTGGAGCGACTCTCCGACGCTGGGCGGCTATGAAGCCTCCCCCCGAAGCGGCCGGGGTCCCCACCCTTTTCACAGAGTGAAAAGGGTGTGAATTCATAGGAGTAGAGCATGTCCGGGCGGCGAACCGCACACACTTCGCCTGACATGCTCTAGAGTAGCGCCGACTGATTCTGGACCGATATGACCCTCCACACTCCCCCGCCGGGTGACGGCGACCGTATCCTCGACGAACCGCTGACCGAGGCCCTCTCGCGGCGCTACCTGGCCTATGCCCTGTCGACCATCACCGGCCGGGCCCTGCCCGACGTGCGCGATGGCTTGAAGCCCGTTCACCGCCGCATCCTCTATGCGCTGCACGAGATGCGGCTGAACCCCGGCGCGGCCGCCCGCAAATGCGCCAAGGTGGTCGGGGAGGTGATGGGTAATTTCCACCCGCACGGCGACCAGGCGATTTACGACGCCCTCGTCCGCCTGGCCCAGGACTTCAGCCAGCGCTACCCGCTGGTCGACGGCCAGGGCAACTTCGGCAACATCGACGGCGATAACGCCGCCGCCATGCGCTACACCGAGTGCCGGATGACGCAGGCGGCCAGCCTGCTGCTCGACGGCATCGACGAGAACGCGGTCGACTTCAAGCCGACCTACGACGGCCAGGACGAAGAGCCGGTGGTGCTGCCGGCCGGCTTCCCCAACCTGCTGGCCAACGGCTCCAGCGGCATCGCCGTCGGCATGGCCACCTCGATCCCGCCGCACAACGCCGGCGAGCTGATCGACGCCTGCCTGCTGCTGCTGCAACGTCCCGAGGCGACCACCGCCGACCTGATGGAGCGGGTGAAGGGCCCCGACTTCCCGACCGGCGGCATCATCGTCGAGCCCCAGCATTCCCTGCTCGAAACCTTCGAGACCGGCCGCGGCGGCGTGCGCCTGCGCGCCCGCTGGCACAAGGAAGAGACCGGTCGCGGCACCTACCTGATCGTCGTCACCGAGGTGCCGTATCAGGTGAAGAAGGCCGAGCTGGTCGAGGGCCTGGCCGAGCTGATCGAGAACAAGAAGGCCCCGCTGCTCGGCGACGTGCGCGACGAGAGCGCCGAGGACGTGCGCCTGGTGCTCGAGCCCAAGACCCGCAACGTCGAGCCGGAAGTCCTGATGGAGAGCCTGTTCAAGCTCTCCGACCTGGAGGTCCGCTTCCCGGTCAACATGAACGTGCTGGATCGCGGCACGCCGAAGGTCATGGGCCTGAAGGCCATTCTCAAGGCCTTCCTCGATCACCGCCGCGAGGTGCTGATCCGCCGGGCCCGCTTCCGGCTGGAGAAGATCGAGGCCCGGCTGCATGTCCTCGACGGGCTGCTGGTCGCCTACCTCAACCTCGACGAGGTGATCCGCATCGTCCGCTACGAGGAGGAGCCGAAACAGAAGCTGATCGCGGCCTTCGACCTCTCGGAAATCCAGGCCGACGCCATCCTCAACACCCGCCTGCGCCAACTGGCCCGGCTGGAGGAGATGGAGATCCGCCGCGAGCACGCCGAGCTGGCCGAAGAGCGCGACGGCATCATCGGCATGCTGGCCTCCGACGAGCAGCAGTGGAAGCTGGTCGGGTCGGGCCTTGCCGCCATGCGCGACGTGGTCGGCATCGGCACGGCCGTCGGCCGCCGCCGCAGCGATTTCGCCGACGCCCCGACCATCGACGTCGAGGCTGCCTCGGAAGCCTTCATCCCGCGCGAGCCGATCACTGTCATCCTGTCGGACAAGGGCTGGATCCGCGCCGCCAAGGGCCGGGTCGAGGACCCTTCGGAGCTGAAGTTCAAGGAGGGCGACAAGCTCGGCTTCCTGGTCCCGGCCGAGACCACCGACAAGCTGCTGATCTTCGCCTCCGACGGCCGCTTCTTCACGCTCGACTGCTCCAAGCTGCCGAGCGCCCGGGGCCATGGCGAACCGCTGCGGCTGATGGTCGATCTCGACGACCGGGTGAAGATCATCGACGTCTTCCCGCACAAGGCCGGCCGCAAGCGCATCCTGGCGTCGAAAGAGGGCTACGGCTTCATCATGCCCGAGGACGAGGCCCTGGCCTTCCGCCGGGCCGGCAAGCAGGTGCTGAATGGCGCGGCAGTGGTGTCCCTGGAAGTGACCGGCGACCAGATGGGCGTCGTCGGCGACAACGGCAAGATCCTGATCTATCCGCTTGAAGAACTTCCGGAAATGCCGCGCGGCAAGGGCGTCAAGCTGCAGTCCTACCGCGAGGGCGGCCTGCGCGACGCCACGGTGTTCAACGCCGAAACCGGCGGCTTCTGGATCGACGCCGCCGGCCGCACCCGCGAGTGGACCGACTGGAAGGACTGGTCCGGCCGCCGGGCCGGGGCCGGCAAGCTGGCTCCCAAGGGCTTTCCGACCAGCAAGAAGTTCCGGCCGCGCTAGCCGCCGACCAGCTTGCTCATCGCTTCCAGATAGCGCCCGAAGGCTGCCCGGCCCTCGGGCGTGATCCGGGCCTGGGTCAGGGGCTTCAAGCCCACGAAGCTCTTCTCGATGGCCACGTAGCCGGCGTCCTGCAGCTTGCGCAGGTGGATCGACAGGTTGCCCTGGGTCGCCTCCAGCACCGTCTTGAGCTCGGTGAAGTCGGCGACCTCGGCGTCGGCGAGATAGGCCATGATCCCCAGCCGCAGGCGGCCGTGGATGACCTCGTCGATGCCGCCGATGTCGAATCTCGGCATCAGGCGCCCTTGCTCCGCGCCATGACGATGCCGGGCAGCATCAGGAACAGGAACAGGCAGAGGCCGCAGATCACCAGATAGACCGGCTGGCCGCGGGTCAGGCCCATCAGGGCGGCGCTGACCAGCCAGCCGAGCGCCGTGCCCAGCATCCACAGCCTGCGCCGCAGCTGCCAGGCCGCGTACCAGGCGCCGCCCAGCACGGCGAAGACCACGGCCGGATAGAACAGCCAGACCCGGAAGTCGCCCGACTGCAGGTAGGGCGGCAGGAAGATGACCAGCAGGACAAGGTTGATCATGCCGGTGGCGCTGAAGAAGGCCGTGACCGCGCGCCCCGTCGTACCCTGGGGCTTGAGCGCCGTGCCCGCGCGGATGATGGCGACGGTCAGGTAGACCAGGAAGACTGCCGTCGGACCGAAGACGAACAGCAGGGTGACCGGGCCCGGTGGGTTGAAGCCCAGGATCTGGGCCCCGTGGAACAGGCACTGCAGGCCGTAGAGCAGGCCGCCGGCGGCGAACATCCGGCCGGTGAAGCGCCAGACCTCGCCGCTGTCGCCGCCTCCGACCACGGTCTTCAGATAGGCGAGGTCCTCGCGGGCGCTTTCGACGTCGGTCATCAGGCGATTCCTTCACGGAGTTGCGGCAGAGGCTTCGCACGCCACGGGATGCGGCGTCCATTGAGCAGCCAGCCGACAAAGGTGTGGCGGACCAGGAGTTCGTAGGTGATCAGGGCCGGGGCCAGGGTCCCAACCAGGATCAGGCCGTACTTGAGCGGCCAGGCCAGCGGCACGTCGCGCAGGGCGACCTGCAGGGCCATCACCAGCGGCATGTGGACGATGTAGATCCAGTAGCTGGCGTCGGCGAGGTAGCGTCGGACCGGGCTGTGGCCCGACAGAAAGGTCAGCGCCGCGCCGATCAGGCCGAAGGTCCAGTTCCAGATGGCGAAGGCGTAGACGGCGCAGTAGGCGGCGCGCAGGCTCTCGTCGGTCAGGGTCCCGCCGATCGGCAGGCCGCGCGCCATCAGGTAGCCGGCCGTGGTGGCGGCGACGGCGGCCAGCAGACGGATCGGCCAGCGACGGGTGAAGGCCTGGATCAATCCCGCCTGCCGCTGCAGCAGCCAGCCGAAGCCAAAGGCGGTCCCATAGGCCGTGAGGGCGATGGCGCCGGGGATCAGGGTCTGGTCGGGCGTCGGCACGCCGAGCCAGGGCATCAGCGGCGTGGGCTTCAGCCAGAAGGCCAGGGCCACCGGCGCGGCGAGGATCACCGGTCCGACCATGTTGCGGGTCAGGAAGGCGGTCAGGCCGTCGACGAGGCGGGCGAAATGGCCGCCGCGGTCCAGCACCTTGCCGACGCCGCGCAGGAGCAGCATGGCCGTGTAGAAGATCAGCAGCACCCACAGGAACCACAGGTGCATCAGCGGAAAGCTGGTCGGCGTCAGGGGTGGCGATTTCGGCGGCTCCTTGGGCAGGGCGCCCATGACGTCGATGGTCAGCCAGACCACCACGGCGATGAAGGCCATCAGAACCAGCGGCCAGAAAATCGACAGCGGCGCGGCGATCCGCTTCGCCCGGTCGATCACAAAGCCCTTCAGGCCCCGCCGCTCCAGCAACAGGCGGCCGAAATAGCCGGCGATCAGGAAGAAGACCGTCATCCGGAAGATGTGCAGCGTGAAGAAGGTGATCGCCATGACCTCGCTGCGCTGATCGTCCATGACGATCCAGGCCTGGGGCCCGGGCAGGAAGGACAGGGTGGCGTGAAAGGCCACGCCCAGCAGCAGGGCGAATCCCCGGACGGCGTCCAGGGCGTGAAGGCGTTCGGTCGGCGCCGGGGTCATTGGCGAAGCTCCATGGACGCCCCTCCGGCGTCTGATGTCGCCCTTCTATCAGACAAGTTTAAAATGTAAACAAGTCTATTGAGTTCGAGCCCTTGCCGGTTCCTGAACGCCGGTTACTCTTCCGGCCAAGGCCGCAAAGGCCAGAGGGGGCAAGAGACTCGGGATGACGTTCAAGAGATCACTGCTGGCGGCGCTGGCCGTCGGCGCGCTGCTGGCCGGGCCGGTTTCGTCGCCGGCCCTGGCCCAGGCCAAGGCGCCGACGCTGGCGTCCGCGCCCCGTCCCGAGTCGCTGGGCTTTTCCTCGGAGCGTCTGGAGAAGCTCGACGCCCGGATGAGGGCGCTGGTCGACAAGGGCGCCGTGCCCGGCGTGGTCATCTACGTCGCCCGCCACGGCAAGGTCGTGCACCAGTCGATCTACGGCAAGGCGGACCTGGCGACCGGCGCGCCGCTGCGGGAGGACACCCTCTATCGGATGTACAGCCAGACCAAGCCGGTCACCGGCGTGGCGATGATGATCCTGTTCGAGGAGGGCCGCTGGAAACTCGACGAGCCGGTGACCAAATACGTGCCGGAGTTCAAGAACCTCAAGGTCTACAAGGGCGTCGACGCCAAGGGCCAGCCGATCCTCGAGCCCATCGCCCGCTCGGCGACCATGCGCGAGATCATGACCCACACCGCCGGCTTCGCCTACGGCCTGGTCACCGACAACCCCGTGGACAAGGCCTATCGGGACTCCGGTTTGCTGGGCTCCAAGGACCTGCATGAGGTGATGACCCAAGCCAGCAAGCTGCCGCTGGCCAGCCAGCCGGGCGAGGCCTGGCGCTATTCCATCTCGGTCGATATTCAGGGCTACATCATCGAAAAGCTGTCGGGCCAGTCGCTGCCCGACTTCATGGAAAGCCGCATCTTCAAGCCGCTCGGCATGAAGGACACCGCCTTCTGGGCGCCGCAGGCCAAGCAGGCGCGGCAGGCCAGCCTCTACATGTACGACCGCGACAAGGGTGTCGTCGTGCCGGCCGAGGGCTTCATGGTGCTGGATGTCTCCAAGCCGCCGACGGCGGCCAATGGCGGCGGCGGCCTGGTCTCGACGCTCGGCGACTACGCCCGCTTCGCCCAGATGCTTGGCAACGGCGGCGAGCTGGACGGGGTGCGCATCCTCAGCCCCTCGACCGTCAAGCTGATGGCCGCCAACCACCTGACCGACGCCCAGCTGGCCAAGCAGCCGCTCGGCCCGGGCGTCGGCTTCGGCCTCGACGTCGGGGTGATCATGGACCCGGCGGCGGCGGGCACGCCGGCGGGGAAGGGCACCTACAGCTGGGGCGGCGCGGCTGGCACCTGGTTCTGGGTCGATCCGGAGAACGACGTGGTGGTGCTGGGCATGATCCAGGTGCTGGGCGGCGGCCAGGTTCTGCGGCTCGACGAACTCAGCCAGCAGCTCATCTATTCGGCCCTGGTGGACCCGTCCAAGTGACCGCTGAAAGCATGGAGCGGGAACGGCTGCTCAAGCCCTATCTTCGGCCGGACGAGCGGCTGGTCTGGACTGGGGCGCCCGCCCGCGGCCTGGTCCTGACGGCGCAGGACATCTATCTGATCCCGTTCAGCCTGATGTGGGGCGGCTTCGCCATCTTCTGGGAATCGACGGTGCTCGGCACCGGCGCGCCGGGCTTCATGGCGCTGTTCGGCATACCGTTCGTGCTCATGGGCCTGTTCATGATCTTCGGCCGCTTCATCGCCGACGCAATTCTTCGCAACGGCATGGTCTACGGCCTCACCGACCGGCGCGCCCTGATCCTGCGCCGGACCTTCGGCGAGTCGCTGACCACCGTCGGGCTGGGCGACGACATCGGCCTGGACCGCCAGGGCGGCGGCGCGGGCACGGTGCGCTTCGGGCCCAAACAGTCGATCTTCGGGATGGGCCGCGGCGTCGCCTGGAGCATCTGGATTCCGAGTCTGTCGCCCGTGCCGCAATTCCTGCGCATCCCGGACGCCGACCGGGTCTACGCCCTGGCGACCGGCCACTGATCCTCTGGCGGCGCGACGGCGGTTCGGCTAGCGTCGGACGCCTTTCCAGGGGAACGCCATGACCGGCCTGATCATCCTTGTCGTCATCGTCGCCGTGATCGGCCTGATCGTTGTCGGGATCTACAACCGGCTGGTGACGCTGAACGCCCGCGCCGACCAGGCCTTCGCCGACATCGACGTGCAGCTGAAACAGCGCCAGGACCTCATCCCCAACCTGGTCGAGACGGTGAAGGGCTACGCCGCCCACGAGAGCGGCACGCTGGAGGCCGTGGTCGCCGCCCGCAACGCCGCCGCCGGCGCCCGGACGGTCGATGAGAAGGTGCAGGCCGAAGGCGTCCTCAGCGGAGCCCTGCGCCAGCTGTTCGCGGTGGCCGAGGCCTATCCGGACCTCAAGGCCAACACCAACTTCCTGAACCTGCAGGACCAGCTGGCCGACCTGGAGAACAAGCTGGCCGCCGCCCGCCGCTTCTTCAACAACGCCGTGGCCGAGTTCAACGCCGCCCGGCGCGGCTTCCCGGCCGTGGTGTTCGCCGGCCTGTTCGGCTTCGGCAAGGACCGCACCCTCTACGACGTCGGGACCGACAGCCGCGCCGCCTTGGACGCCGCCGCGCCCTCCGTGAAGTTCTAGGCCCATGGGGCCCGTCGGCCTCTACACCCACATCCAGGCCAACAACACGCGGTCGGCCGTCCTGCTGGTCGGCTTTCCCGTCCTGCTGACCGGTCTGATCTGGGCCCTGACGCTCGGGCTGATGGGGGCGGGGGTGCTGCCCTCGACCGGATCGGTCGCCGGCGACCTGGCCCGCGCCACCCAACTTCTCGTCGTGTCCCTGCCGCTGGCGGTCGTCGTCTCGGTCGTCTGGTTCGCCATCGCCTACTTCGCCAACCAGACCATCATCGACCTCGCCACAGGCGCGCGGCCGGTTAGCAGGCAGGATGAGCCTGCGCTCTACAACCTGCTGGAAAACCTCTGTATTTCGCGTGGTCTTCCGACGCCGTCTCTGCGCATCATCGAAAGCGAGGCGCTGAACGCCTTCGCCACCGGCCTGAACCAGAAGCAGTACAGCGTCACCGTCACCCGCGGCCTGATGCAGACCCTCAACAAGGACGAGCTGGAGGCCGTGCTGGCCCATGAGCTGACCCACATCCTCAACAAGGATGTCCGCACCATGGTCATCGCCGCGGTGTTCGCCGGCATCATCACTCTGCTGGCCGAGGTGATGTTCCGGGGCATGCGGTTCGGGCGCATCGGCGGCAGTTCGGACCGCAACAAGGGCGCGGGCCTGCTGCTGATCATCGCCTTCGCGGCCGCCGCCATCGGCTACATCCTGGCCATCGTCATCCGCATGATGCTGTCGCGAACACGGGAGTATGTCGCCGACGCCGGGGCGGTGGAGTTGACCAAGAACCCCGACGCCATGATCGGCGCCCTGCGCAAGATCAGCGGCCACGCCCACATCGACGGGCCGGACTCGATCCGGGCCATGTTCCTCGACGACGGCAAGGCGGACGTGATGGACATCTTCGCCAGCCATCCGCCGATCGAGAAGCGGATCGAGGCGCTGGTGAAATACGCCGGCGGCCATGACCTGCCGGTGACCGAGCCCGAGGCTGTGTCAGGCCCGTGGGGCTAGGTTTGGGGGGCTGACGGCTCTTTGCGCCCAAGCTTGGGCATGTCCGGTCCGCGCGAGGCCTTGTTGGCCTCGAGGATGGCTTCGGCGCGAGCGATCTCGCGGGCCGAGATCAGGCCCCAGCCGTTGGGGCGCAGGATCTCCAGCGGCGAGAAGCGCACCTTGTAGGTCATCTTCTCGCTGCCCGGCACCCAGTAGCCCAGGTAGACGTGCGGCAGCTCATTCATCGCCGCCTGGATCAGGTTATCGAGCACGATGAAGGCGCCGAGGCTGCGCCGCGCCAGGTCTGGATCGTAGAAGCTGTAGACCAGGGACAGGCCGTCCCCCATGACGTCGATCAGCACGCAGGCCAGCAGGTCCCCGGGCCCGCGGTCCTTCGACGGCGTGCGGTATTCGACGATGTGGGTGCGGACCGTGGTGTCCTCGACCATGGCCACATAGTCGGGCCAGGTCATCTCGGCCATGCCGCCGTCGGCGTGGCGGGTCAGCAGGTAGCGGCGCAGCAGGTCGAACTGCTCGGTCGTCGCCTCGGCCTCGACCACGTGGCGGCGCAGGTCCTCGTTGCGGCGCAGGATCTTCCGCTCCGACCGGCTGAAGATGTAGTCCTTCACCGGGATGCGGGCCGAGGTGCAGCTGTTGCACAGTTCGCAGGCCGGGCGGTAGGCGATGTTCTGGCTGCGGCGGAAGCCGCTCTGGGTCAGGCTGTCGTTGATGGCCGCGCCGTCGGCCTGGGGCAGGTGGGCGAAGACCTTCCGCTCCTCGCGCCCCGGCAGGTAGGGACAAGGCGACGCAGCGGTCAGAAAGAACCGCATTCTCCCTGAAGCTGGAAAATGATGCGTCACGCTACTCGCCCGCCTCTTCGGCTGCCCAACCCTTCAAGCCCGCACCGCGAGCCCGCCCGTTGGAGAGAGATTAGGGGGCATGAACCCCGGCCGCGCAAGGGGTTCAAGCGTCGCATCTACTGGTCCGGCGGTAATACTGGCGCTTCGCGCAGCAGCACGATGGCTATGCGTCGGTTACCCGCCAGAGTGGGATCGTCCGGGTAGAGCGGATCGGAATTGGCCTTGCCCGACACCTGATAGATGCGGTCGGCGTCGACGCCGGCGCCCTGCAGGATCAGCCGCGACTGGTCGGCCCGCGCCGCCGACAGCGACCAGTCGCCGCCCGAACGGCTGCCGTCGGCATTGGCGCTGGTGTGGCCGCTGACGGTCACGCGGTTGGGAAGCTGGTTGATGATCTTGGCCACGGCGCGCAGCAGGATGCGGGCCCGGTCGTTGGGGGCGGCCATGCCCTCCTTGAACATCGAGCGGCCTTCCTGGTCGACCAGCTGGATACGCAAGCCTTCCGGGGTGATGTCGATCTGGATCTGTTTGCTGAGCTCGGCCAGCTCCGGCATCTCCTGCAGCGCCTGGCGCAGGCTCTGGGCGGCCGAGGCGAAGTTCTCGGCGTCGCGCTTCTCCAGCTCCTTGCGCAGGGTGTCGGTGCTGGTCTGGGCCAGTTCGCCGCCGGCCTGGTTCTCGATGCGCTCGCTGGGTTTCGATTCGGGGCTCTGCTCCTCGACGATGTCCATCGAGCCGCTGGCCTTGGCGCCGTCTTCGCCGAGCGCCGTGCCGCCCAGGATGCCACCCGAACCGCTGGTGGTCTCCGAGACGCTAGCCGGGGCGAAGTAGTCGGCGATGCCGCGCTTCTGCTCGGGGCTGGTGGTGTTGATCAGCCACATCAGCAGGAAGAAGGCCATCATGGCGGTGACGAAGTCGGCGTACGCGACCTTCCAGGCGCCGCCGTGGTGACCCCCGCCGACGACTTTCTTCACCTTCTTGATGAGGATCGGCCGGTCACCCCCGATCGCCATGCTTAACGCCCCGCTTAACCTTGATCGAGGCAACCTCGCGCGGGCGCGTTAAGATGGTGTTTCGAAGCAGCCGATCCGAAGGATTCTCCCCGTATGAAAGTCGCGTTTGTCGGTCTGGGCGTCATGGGTTTCCCGATGGCCGGGCATCTGGCCAGGGCCGGGCATGAGGTCAGCGTCTACAACCGCTCGCCGGAGAAGGCGCAGCGCTGGGTCGCGGCTCACGGCGGCCGGGCAGGGGACACCCTGCACCACGCCACCCACGGGGCCGAACTGGTCGCCCTCTGCGTCGGCAACGACGACGACGTGCGCGGCGTGGTCGCCGAAGTCCTGCAGTCGATGGCCGAGGGCGGCGTCATCGTCGACCACACCACCACCTCGGCCAAGGTCGCCCGCGAGATGGCCGACCTGGCCGAGGCCACCGGCCGCCGGTTCCTCGACGCGCCGGTCAGCGGCGGCCAGGCGGGGGCCGAGAACGGCCATCTTACTATTATGGTGGGCGGCGACGAGGCCGCCTTGGCCCGCGCCGAGCCGGTCATCGGCGCCTACGCCAAGGCCATCAAGCGAATCGGCGGCCCGGGCCACGGCCAACTGGCGAAGATGGCCAACCAGATCTGCATCGCCGGCGTCGTCCAGGGCCTGGCCGAGGCGGTCCATTTCTGCGCCCAGGCCGGCGTGGACCCGCAGAACGTCTTCGACGCCATCAGCAAGGGCGCCGCCCAGTCCTGGCAGATGGACAACCGCTGGGCGACGATGGTGCAGGGCAAATTCGACTTCGGCTTCGCGGTCGACTGGATGCGCAAGGACCTGGGACTGGTGCTCGATGAGGCGGAAGCGAAGGGGGCGACGCTGGAGATGACGAAGTTGGTCGACGGCTACTATGCGGAGGTCCAGGCGCTGGGCGGCAACCGCTGGGATACGTCGAGTCTGGTGGCCAGACTGGCCAAGTAACGTCCCTCCCAAGTCGGGGAGGGATGGCTACTCCGTCTTCGCCGGCGCCGCTGGCGGCCCGGCCGGCGGATTGACCGCCGCCTGGGCGGCGCTGGCCTTGGCGATCACTTCGCGGCCGTAGGCTTCCGCCTCGCCCACGGTGGTGATGGCGGCGACCTGCGCCTCGATGGCGGCGATTTCGGCCTCGTCGCCGCGCGCCAGTTCGACGTCGGTCTTGGCCAGGATGTTGACGAAGCCGCGGGTGTTGCCGGTCTCGGGCAGGGGGGCGTTGGGGTCCGTCGCCGGCGCCACGCGGGGCGGTTCCGGGGCGACGGCGCTCAAGGTTGGCGGACAGTCGGTGCGGGGCGTCGGCAGCGACAGCTGGGCCAGCACGGTGTTGGCGGCGGCGTCGCGGGCCGTCATCGGGGTTAAGCCGAACAGCGCCTCCAAAGTCGCCGGCACCGACGCGTGGTCATAGAGCGTCGTGTCGACCACCCCCTTGGGGATCAGCGGCGAGACCAGCACCGCCGGCACCCGGATGCCGTACCAGTCGAACAGGAAGCCGCCGCTGTTGATCTTCAGGTCCTGCGGACTGCCGTCGTTGGGCGTCGGCGCTTTCGTCGGCTGCACGCTGTCATAGAAGCCGCCATGCTCGTCGTAGGTGATGATCAGCAGGCTGCGTTCCCACAGCGGCGAGTTGCGGATGGCCTCGTAGGTCGCCTTGATCAGACCCTCGCCGCCGGCCATCGAATCCATCGGATGCTGCGAGGAGCCGCCCTCGTAGGAGCCGCCGGTGGTGTCGCCGTAGTTGGGCTCGATGAAGGTGTAGGCGTAGGGGTAGGGACCCTGCACATCGGCGGCGAAGGCCCCGAAGTTGTTGGTGTTGACCTTGTAGGTGATGCCGGCCAGCGCCGCGACCTGCGGAATGCCGCCGAACACCGGCCCGTTCTCGTCGACATAGACCCGCCATTGCAGGCCGGCCGCGGCCAGCTTGTCGTAGATCGACGAACCGCTGGGATAGACGAAGCCGCCGCCAGGCGTTTCCCAGGCCACGGTCTGCAGGCCGCTCGGCGAATCCGCCCAACCGCCCGACGAGGCGCCATGAACGAAGAAGCGGTTGGGCCAGGTCGGCCCCGGCACCGAGGCGTGCCAAGCGTCGCAGATGGCGAACTGGGTGGCCAGTTCGTAGATCACCGGCAGGTCGGTCTGGGTGGTGAAGCCGAGCATCGGGTCGCCGTATTCGGGCGGCGTCGGCTTGCTCGGGTTGTTCGAGGTGATCTCGGTGACCGTCGTGGCGTAGTTGCTGACGAAGCCGGTGTTGACCACCGGCCCGTTGTAGGCCGTCCACGGCGTGCGGGTCTGTTTGTTCGGGCCGGTGTACTGCACGCCCCACTCGGGGCCGCACAGCTGTTCCAGGGTGTCGAACCATTCGTGGCCGGGGTCGGTCGGCATGGCGAACGGGGCGCCCGGCCCGACCGGGTCGCTCTGGACGACGGGCGGAACGGGACTGTTCGGGTAGTTGCTGCTGTCATAGCTGTTGGTCGTGCCGGCCGGGGCGCGGGTGATGCCCTGGATGTCCGACTGGCCGAAGACGTTCTCGAACGAATGGTTCTCCAGCATCAGCACGAAGATGTTGTCGATCAGCGTGTAGGGGCCGGTCTTGGTCATCCCCGCCGAGCAGCCGCCTGACGGCAGGTTGATGGCCAGGCTGCCGAGGTTGACCGTCAGGGGCAGGTTCTGGCCGACGTCGGCCTGCTGCAGCTGGCATTCCTTCCAGTTGGTGATGCTGGCGAAGCCGCTGCTCGTATAGACGCCGGGGCTGGGCCCGTCCTTCACCGCCGCCTTGACGGCCCAGTAGTCGAGCACGAAGCCGACGTTCAGGCCGACCCGGAAATAGACGGTCAGCGGCCCCACGGTCTGGCCCGGCGTCGCCGTCCAGGTGGCGCTCTGGGTGCCGTCGGTGCTGTTGTTGTGGAACAGGGTCAGGGTGGCGTTGCCGCCGGTGTTGTTGGTCAGATACGCCTGCGCCGACATCCGGGCGACCGGGTTCATCGGCGTCGAGCCGCCGCCGGACTTCAGGTTGATGAAGAAGCTGGTGCTGCTGACCGTGAACATCAGGTTCTGGCCGGCGTCGGCGCCCTGCAGCTGGTATTCCTTCCAGCTCGAGTACTGCAGGATGCCGGTGCTTTCGAAGCGGCCGGGCGTCGAACCGCCGGTGACGACGATCTCGCAGGCCCAGTAGTCGAGGACGGTGAACGACCCCCAGCCGGTGTTGAAATGCACGGTCAGCGGCCCGACCGTCTGGCCCGGCGCCGCGGTCCAGGTGGCGCTCTCGGTGCCGTAGTCGCTGTTGTTGTGCCACAGCTGGATCTTGGCCGTGCCATCGCTGGTGTTGGTGACGAAGACCTGGGCGGTGCGTGGCGTGGACATGGCTGGACCCCCGGCGCGACATCGGGGTCGCGCCCGCTAGAGCGGCGATTGAAAAGGGACTTTGGTGGCTGGCGCGGGCCATCCGCCCGGCGCGTGACCGACACTATGGCGCGGCCGCCGAACGCGAGTCAACGTGTAGGGGCGATGATTGTAAGACAACTAGAAATGGTACATCCCCGACTGGGAAAAGGGGTTGCGCAGCGAAACTACAGAAGTAGTCTTGCCGCATGATTGGCGCGACACTGTCCTTCATGCTGGCCTTCCAAGGCTCCCAACTGCTCGCCCCGGCGGATATTATTTGGCTGCGAATGCCGAGCGGCCAGGAAGTCAGCCGGATCGTGCCGAAGACGACAGCCAGACCCTGGACCGGCAGTTTCGAAATTCACTGCACCATTGCGGCGAGCGGAAATCTGACTGGCTGCGTGGCGCCCGATGCGCCGGAGGGTGCGCCGGCATCGGAATTTTGTCTGAAGATCGCCCGCTATTTTCAGGCCGCGCCCCGGACCCGCTCCGGAGTCCTGACAGCAGGCCGGTCGGTCCGCATTCCGATCCGGTTGATGTCGGTCGACTAGGGCCAATCGGTGTTTGGGTCTAGGCGAGCAGCTTCGCCCGGATCGCCGGTTCCATCGTCGCCCAGTCGTCGGCCCAGACATGTCGCGCCGGATCGGTCGGAGCGTAGGGGCGCAGGCGTTCGTCGGCGATCATCTGGAAGCGGACCACGTCCGGCGCGTCGGCGGCGACCGATTCGAGGTTGGGCAGCAGGTCGTCGATGAAGCCGACCTTGCCGCTGGTCCGCGCCGCCAGGTCCCGCACGATGGGGCCCTTGAGACCGCTGTTGACGATCATCGGATAGTGCAGGCCGTGGGTCCGCAGCCAGCCCATGCGGGCGGACCGGCCATGGTCGGGGGCGTTGGTCAGGATGAGCACGGTCATGTCGGCGCTGAGCCGCTCCAGCGCCGCCGCCGCGCCCTCGACGGGTTGCAGGTCGTCGGCCCCGTCGCGGAAGAAGTCGTCGAACAGGGCTTTGCCGGTCGGCATGTCGACGCAGCCCTCGGCCCCGACCTTGTAGATGTTCTGGAACAGGGCGAAGCGGTCGATCCGCATCTCGTAGCCGTGGCGGCCGACGAAGGTCCCGAAGCCCTCCATGAACCGCGCCAGCACTTCGTCGACGTCGACGATCAGCAGCGGCCGCGCCGGATCGACGGGGACAGCCTGGGCGGCTTCGGTGGCGGTCAAGGTTTCGAGGGCTGTCACGATTAGCGCAGGCTTAAGGATATTCGTGCGATCTGACCCATGGAAACGGACTCAGGTGAGTCCTTTTTCCCACGCATTCCGGTCTAAAGGTCGAACGCTAGATGGCGAAGAAGGTCCTCATCGTCGAGGATAACGAGCTCAATATGAAGCTCTTCCACGACCTGCTCGACGCGCAAGGGTATGAAACCCTTCAGACGCGCGAGGGCCTGTCCGCCCTGTCGCTGGCCCGCGAACACCGGCCTGACCTCATCCTGATGGACATCCAGCTGCCCGAAATCAGCGGCCTGGAAGTGACCAAATGGCTGAAGGAGGACGACGACCTTAGCCATATTCCGGTCATCGCCGTCACCGCCTTCGCCATGAAGGGCGATGAGGAACGTATCCGCGAAGGCGGCTGCGAGGCCTACATTTCCAAACCGATTTCGGTGTCCCACTTCCTGGACACCATCCGCCGCTTCCTGGGGTAGGGCGATGAGTGCACGCATTCTTGTGGTCGACGACATCGAGGCCAACGTCCGCCTGCTCGAGGCCAAGCTGACGGCCGAGTACTACGAGGTGCTGACCGCCTGCGACGGGCCGACGGCCCTGGCCATCGCCGCCGCCGAGAAGCCCGACATCGTCCTGCTCGACGTCATGATGCCCGGCATGGACGGCTTCCAGGTCTGCCGCCGGCTGAAGGACGATCCCGAGACCCGCCACATCCCCGTCGTGCTGGTCACGGCGCTCGACGGCCGCTCGGACCGCATCGAGGGCCTCGAGGCCGGGGCCGACGAGTTCCTGACCAAGCCGATCGACGACGTGATGATGTTCGCCCGCGTGCGCAGCCTCACCCGCCTGAAGCTGGTCATCGACGAACTGCGTCAGCGCGAGGAATCGGGCCGCCGCATGGGCGTCATCGCCGGCGCCGCCTCGCGCCTGGGCGGCGTCGGCGGCCGCATCCTGATCGTCGACGACAACGAGCGCCAGTCGCAACGCATCGCCGCCGAACTGGCCGTCGAGCACCGTCCCGTGGTCGAGAGCGACTACGACAAGGCCCTGATGACCGCCCGCGGGCCGGTCGACATCATCATCGTCAACGCCGCCGCCAAGGCCTTCGACGGCCTGCGCTTCTGCGCCGCCCTGCGCTCGGACGAGGTCAGCCGCAATATTCCGGTGCTGGTCATCGTCGATCCCGACGACCGGCCACGGCTGGTCAAGGCGCTGGAGATCGGCGTCAACGACATCCTCACGCGCCCGATCGATCCGCAGGAACTGGCCGCGCGGGCCCGCACCCAGATCAAGCGCAAGCGCTACACCGACTACCTGCGCCAGAACCTCGACCATTCGCTGGAGCTGGCCGTCACCGACCAGCTGACCGGCCTGCACAACCGCCGCTACATGGAAACCCAGCTGGCCGCCCTGGTGAAACGGGCCTGCATGGGCGGCGAGCCGGTGGCCGCCCTGATGATCGACATCGACCACTTCAAGAAGATCAACGACAGCTTCGGCCACGACGCCGGCGACGAGGTGCTGCGCGAATTCGCGGTGCGGCTGGCGACCAATGTCCGGGCTGTCGACCTGCCCTGCCGCTATGGCGGCGAGGAGTTCACGGTGATCATGCCCGGCACCCGCCTGGCCGACGCCGAGCGGATCGCCGAGCGCATCCGGCTGCATGTGGCCGGCTCGCCGTTCCGGGTGGCCGGCGGCAAGGAGCTGTTGACGGTGACCATCTCGGTCGGCGTCGCCTGCACGGTCACCGACCTCGATACCCCCGAAACCCTGCTCAAGCGGGCCGACGGGGCGGTCTACGAGGCCAAACACGCCGGCCGCAACCGGGTCATCGCCCGGGCCGCCTGATTCGACCCGCTGCGGGCGTTTTCGACATAACGACGATATCAGTCCACAGTTTTGGGCGGCTTTGTGGCAGTGGGCGCCCCATTTCAGGGTCACTAAACTCTGGATTTCTCCGAGGTCTGACCTAAGACGAGTAACAGAGAGTCGCGGCTGTCGGCTACTCAACGTAACGGTGTGTTCCGAAGGGGCGGCTGGGGCATGGAAACGCGTACGAGGTCCGCCTGGCTCGCGCTGGGCCTGGGCCCGGTGGCTGCGATCATCGCCACCGTCCGCCAAGTCATCAATGGCCTGTGGTGGCCCTACTGGATGGACGACGTCCTGGTCGGCGTCCTGCTCGGCATCGCCGGCTGGCTGGTGATCAGGGGCAGCGACAGCACCCGCGCCCGCCTGCTCTGCGCCGCCTGGGGTGGCATGCTGCTGGTGCTGTGGGGCTCGACCTTCGGCCATTTCGAGACCCTGCCGGGCGAGGGCTACACGCCCCATCTGACCTTGATCAGTATCACCATGCTGGCCCTGCTGGGCCTGGCGGTGCTGGGGCTGTTCTGGAGCCTGCCGACCACCCAGAAGCCGTTCATCGGCACCCGCCCGCCGAAAGACAAGGCCTGACCCCACAAAGCAAAACGCCCGGCGGTGAGGCCGGGCGTTCGTCATCAGGTATGGCTGCAAAGCCTACTTGATCTTGCCTTCCTTGAACTCGACGTGCTTGCGCACGACGGGATCGTACTTCTTCAGGACCATCTTTTCGGTCTTGGTGCGGGCGTTCTTCTTGGTGACGTAGAAGAAGCCGGTGTCCGCCGTGGAGTTCAGGCGGATCTTGATGGATGCCGGTTTGGCCATAGCAATATCCTCATGGCCGTCGGGCCGAATTCTCGCGAGGCGCGGAACATACGCATGGATCGCGGGAAGTCAACCGCCCGCCCGGCCGCCGTTCAGATAAGGGTCTTCAGCCGCGCCCTGCCATGGCGGTAGGTGAACAGGAACGGCGGATCGCCGGCCATCAGGGCGTCGAGGATGGCCTCGGTGATGTCGAACAGCGGCAGCCGGCGCGCCTCGGGCAGGGGGCGGTAGGCCAGTTCGCTGAGCTCGTCCGAGTCGGCCAGGGTTCCGGTCATGTCGGCCGCGTCGGCTTTGAAGAACCGCGCGTGGAAGCGGACCGGACTGTTGGTCGGGGTGATGGCGCGGGCGGCCAGGGTCAGGGGCGCGTCGGCCGGCAGGGTCAGGCCCGTCTCCTCGAAGGTCTCGCGCACCGCGGCCGCCGCCAGGGCGCCGGCCAGGCGGCCCGGGGCATGGGTCAGGCGGGCGCAGAGGGGGGAGAGGTGACGCGGCCGCTCCCTGTCCGCCGGGTCGACGGCGCCGCCCGGGAAGACGAAGACGTCGGGGGCGAAGCGCGACTTGCGCGGCCGCTTGCCCATCAGCACCTCGGCCTTCGGGCCTGCGCCCCGCAGCAGGATCAGGCTGGCCGCGTGGCGGGGACGGACGATGCTCACAGATAGTCCAGCCGCCGGGCGCCCTGGAGGAAGCGCATGAAGGGGGCCGGCCGTTGCGCGCCCTGGAGCCGCTCGGCGACCTCGGCGACCACGAAGCGGGTGATGTTGGGCAGGTCCAAGGCCCGGACCTCGTCGAGGTCGACCCAGGCGATCTCGTCCAGCTCGCCGCAGTCGGGCTGGCGGTCGAGGCTGACCAGGGCCTCGGCGTCGGCCATGAAGAAGCGGGCGTCGAAGCGGCGCGGCCGGTAGGGGGGGGTGATGGCCCGGGCCACGAAGCTCAGGGCCGCCAGGTCCGGCGCCGCCCCCTGGGCCAGGAAGTCGCGCCAGGCCCCGGCGCCGGGGCGCGTCGGAGCGGGTTTGGCCAGCAGCAGGCCGACCTCCTCGAAGGTCTCGCGCACCGCCGCCATGGCCAGGGCGCGGGGCAGGGCGGGGGACCTGTGGCGCAGGGTCTGGGCCAGCCTGGCCTCGGTGTCGGGACCCAGCTCGCTGGCCGAGGGGGCGGTGAAGTCGCCGCGGTCGACCCGGCCGCCCGGGAACACCCACTTGGACGGCATGAAGGCATGGCCCTTGGCCCGCCGGCCCATCAACAGGCGGGGCTTGGCGCCGTCCCGCCGCACGACGATCAGGGTCGCCGCATGCCTGGGGCGCACCGCCTTGCCGGTCTCGCGCATCGCGCCGTCGCTGCGCGGGTCGTAATTGGGGTCGAGGATCGGCTTGGTCATGGGGTGAGTGTACGAGCCTGCGGCCGGGGCGAAAGTATGCTGTTGGGGAAGCTGAAGAGTGGTCGGCGGTCGAAATGCCGATGCGATCGACGCGAAGCCGATTCTAACATTGTCAGATGAAAAAATCTTCAGTTATTTCAGTTGATTAAGACCAACATGATGGCGCCATTGAACCCTCTGTCGTGGTCCAGGACACCAACCTTGCACCACCTTTCAGTCCAGCTTGCTCCTCCTCGAACCCCTTCGGATGGTGACGCAGCGACGGTGGCGAACGCGCGGGTCGGGGCCTGACAGGATTGGTCGCCGGAAGAATTTGAATCCAGGGTACGGACGACCTAGTCCATGCGCAGGGGTTCAAGGATCAGGATCTCCAGGTCGCTGGTCGGGCGATAGTCCTTCTTGGTCACCTCGAACCGCGTCGGTCCGATCTTCTTCACGCCGGTGGCGCAGAAGCTGACCAGGTTGTCGGCCGCGCCCTTGTCGATCACCAGGCGGAAATCGCCGATCGGCTTGGCCCAGTTGGCGCCGGTCTTCAGCACATAGGCGACGCGCTTTTCGGTGTAGCCGCTCATCGTGCCTTCGGCCTTGGGGCCCTTCCTGTTCAGCGCGGCCAGGAAGCCGGCGTCGACGCAGTACTTCTTGCGCTCGGCGTTGATCGAGGCCTGGAACTCCGGGTTGTCCGGCGAGGACATGCCGACGATGGTGTCGACGCTGCCGCCGACGGCGGGGATGTAGCGGTGCTCGACCTCGACGACCTTTCCGGCCGGGAAGGTCTGGCTCCAGTAGAAGGTGGTCTTCAGCACCCAGGCCGGTTCGTGGTGCGACTCCCAGCCCTTGCCCTGGTCGTATTCGTTGACCCAGGCGATGCCGAGCTTCACCGCTTCGGCCTGATCGGCCTTGCTCAAGCCATCCAGCGCCTTGCCGGCCTCGGGCCGATGGGCGGCCAGCGGGACCTTGTGGGTCTTCAGCCAGGCGGTACGGTCGACGCCGTCGACAATGGCCTTCTGCTCGACCTGGGCCTTGACCGGCTGTCCGTCGACCAGGGTGTGGAACTGCAGCAGGTTTGTGGCGTCGTCGCTCGGCAGGCCGTTGTCGCTCTCGAAGAAGCCCATGCCGCCGATGTCGGGCATCGGGAAGGCGACGACGGTGCTGACCGGCGCGACCGAGGTGTTCTGGAAGCGGTACTTCACCACCACCTCCTTCTGGCTGATGAACAGGTCCTCGGACCGCATCTCGATGCTGTCGGTGGTTTTCAGGACCAGGCCGCCGGCGGCCAACTCGGCGGTGGAGTCGTTGGCGAGGGCCGTACCCGCACAGAGCAGGGCGGCCAGCGCCGCCCCCGACAGCCATCGTTTCATCGCCGCTTTCCCCCGCCCTTGCCGCTCTTGCCAGGCCCCCGGGAGAAACCCGGACCACCCTTGCGCGGCGGACCGCCCCGCGTATTGCCACCATCCCTGAACTGACGTCGCACGCCAAGCCGCGGCTTGGGCGCATTGGGGTCGGCCTTGGCCGGCTCGCTGAGCATTTCGAACAGCAGGCCGCCGGTCACCGGCGTCGCCTCGCGCAGCTTGACCTCGACCGCCATGCCCAGGGGCCAGCGCGCGCCGGTGCGTTCGCCGACCAGGGCATGCAGCCGCTCGTCGTGGACGAAGTATTCCTCGCCAAGCGTCGAGACCGGGACCAGGCCGTCGGCGCCGGTCTCCTCCAGCCGCACGAACAGGCCGAAGCGCGTCACGCCGGTGATCCGGCCGGGGAAGGTCGCGCCGACCCGGTCGGCCAGGAAGCTGGCCACATAGCGGTCGGTGGCGTCCCGCTCGGCGGCCATGCTGCGGCGCTCGGCGAAGGTGATCTTCTCGGCGGTGTCCTTGATCTGGCTGATGTCGCCGTCGGTCAGGCCGTCGTCGCCGAGACCCAGGGCCCGGATCAGCGCCCGGTGCACGATCAGGTCGGCATAGCGCCGGATCGGGCTGGTGAAGTGGGCGTATTTCGCCAGGTTCAGGCCGAAGTGGCCGATGTTGTCGCTGTTGTAGTGGGCCTGCATCTGGGTGCGCAGGACCACCTCGTTGACGATCGGCGCGTGCGGCCCCTCGCGGGTCTCGGCCAGCAGCTTGTTGAAGCGGTCGGTGCGCGGCGCCTCGCCCTTGTTCCAGGGGATGCCGAGCGTCTCGAGGAACTCGCCCAGCGACTGCATCTTCTCCATCGAGGGGGTGTCGTGGACCCGGTAGATCAGCGGCGTCTTCTTCTGCTCCAGGGTCTCGGCGGCGCAGACGTTGGCCTGGACCATCATCTCCTCGATCAACCGGTGGGCTTCCAGGCTGCGGCGGCGCTCGATGGAGACGATCTCGCCTTCCGGATTGAAGCGGATGCGGCGCTCGTCGCTCTCGATGGCCAGGGGCGACCGCGCGCGGCGGCCCGCCAGCATGACGTGGTAGGCGGCCCATAGCGGCTTGATGATGCTGTCGACCAGCGGCCCGGTCTGGTCGTCGGGCCGGCCTTCGCTGGCCGCTTGGGCCTGTTCGTAGGAGAGCTTGGCGGCCGAGCGCATCAGGCCGCGGACGAAGCGGTGGCTGCGTTTCCGCCCATCGGCCCCGAACACCATCCGCACGGCCATGGTCGCCCGGTTCTCGCCTTCGCGCAGGCTGCACAGGCCCGCCGACAGCCGCTCGGGCAGCATCGGCTCGACCCGGTCGGGGAAGTAGGTGGAGTTGCCCTTCTCGCGCGCCTCGGCGTCGAGCGCCGTGCCGTGGCGCACGTAGGCGGCGACGTCGGCGATGGCCACCCAGACCACCCAGCCGCCTTCGTTGCGGGCGTCGTCGTCGGGATGGGCGTAGACGGCGTCGTCGTGGTCGCGGGCGTCGGACGGGTCGATGGTGATCAATGGCAGGTCGCGCAGGTCCTCGCGGCCCTTCAGGGTCGGTTCCCGCGCCGCTTCGGCCTCGGCCTCGGCCTGCGGGCTGAAGCCGGTCGGGATGCCGTGGGCGTGGATGGCGATCAGGGATGCGGCGCGGGGCTCGTCCTCGCGGCCGACCACCTCCAGCAGCTTGCCGTTCTTGGGACCGTAGCGTTCCCGCGGGCCGCCCAGCTGGATCTGGGCGACGACCAGGTCGCCGTCCTTGAGGTCGCGGCCGTCGTGCTCGCTGAGCAACAGCACATCGCGGCTCTTGCGGTCGACCGGTTCGACGCGGATCTCGCGGCGCACCTTGCGGACCACGCCGAGGATCTTGTGGGCGCTCTGGCCCAGCCGCTTGATGATGCGGGCCTCGACCTCGCCGTTCTCCAGCCGCTCGTAGCGGACCAGCAGCTTGTCGCCGAGGCCAGGGGCGCCCGCCGTCTTCTCGGCCGCGTCCGGCGCCAGTCGTGCCAGCGGCGCGTCGTCGCCGCCCTTGCTCAGCCGCACGAAGAGGTCGCCGTCGGCATCGCGCTCGACCACTTCGGCGACGCCGACTGGCGGCAGCGCCCCGGCCTCGGCGAAGCCGCGCCGGCCGCGTTTGCCCAAATCCCCCTTGGCCTCGAGCTCACGCAGCATCTCGCGCAGCGCCCGCCGATCGGCGCCCTTCAGCCCGAAGTGACGGGCGATGTCGGCCTTCCCGGCCTCGCCGGCGTCGCGCAGGAAGGCGATCAGCGTTTCCTTGTCGGGCAGACCTTGAGGGACCTTGGCGGACGTCTTCTTCGAGACCGTGGGCGCGCGGGAGAATGTGGGGGGCTTAGCCATGACGCTGGCATAACGCGCCAGGCGCCCGAGCGCACCTACTGCGTGACGAGCAGGGTGTAGCCGAGCGTCCGCTTCTCGCCCGGCGCCAGCACGACGGGCATCACCCGCCCACCATCGCGCGCCACCAGCTTGGCGCTGGAGGCGGTCACCTTGTAGATCCTGCCATAGTCCAGCAGCCGGAGTTCAAAGGCGGCCGGGGCGGCGGTGTTGTTCTCGGCCTCGAAGGCATAGACGAACTGGGTCCTGCGTTTGCCCTTGCTGGTCTGACTGACCAGCTTCGGCGTCACCTGGATCTGCCGCGAGTCCTGCAGCACCAGGTCGAACGGGGCGCCGACGGCGCTGTTCTCGAATTTGAATTCGCCGGCCAGCAGGTGGCCGTTGGCTGTTTCCTGGCCGATCATGGCGTTGCCGCCCGGCAGGGGCCGGCCGAGGCCGGTCTCCTTGCGGTTCTTCATCCGCAGCATGAGCTGAACCGGCAGGTCCTTCTGATCGGGATTCCAGGTCGCGCCCGGCCAGCTGGTGAAGCGGTAGACACGGTCGAACGCCACGCCGTCGGCATCGAGCATCAGCAGCTGCTTGGTCTGCCGCGCCGCGACCGTGGTCGGGTAGGGCAGGGTGTAGAGTTTGTAGTCGCCCAGTTCCGACTGCTCCGCCTCTTTGGCGGCCGGCGGCGGCGCTGGGGGCGGCGGCGGCGGTGGCGGGGCCATAGCCATCGGCGCGTTGGCCTGGATGCGGTTGCCAGTGACGACGACGTCGCCGTACTCGTCATAGGCAAAGTTCAGGCCCGTCGGCCAGCAGGCCGGGCTCTTCGACTTGCCGTAGGCGACGGTCGCCCGGGTGCGCCAGCTGCGCGCCACGTCGCCGGCCACCACCTGGGTCGGGGCGTCGGTGAAGGTGGTGGCGCTGTCGTTGCTGAGGGTGATCCAGCCGGTCAGGTCCAGGGTCTTGCCGTCGGGCCGCACCGTGGCGACGTAGTTGGCTTTCCAGTTGAGACCCACGGCCAGATAGGTCAGCCGCACCCGGTAGGTCCCGGCCGCCTTGGCGCGAACCGTCATCGACAGGGTCGGCTCGGGGCTGAGGCTGTCGGGGATCTTGTCGAACACCAGCCGCTCGGGCTCGCCGCTGCAGCCCAGCGCCTCGATGCCGCCGTCGACCTCGAGCACCACGCCGTTGGGGCCCGAGCGCAGCACCGCCGGGCGAACCGTCTCGACGCCGGTGACCGGATTGGTCCGCACCAGCCGCACCGGCTCGCCGATGGCGGCGGCGACGATCGAGCCGGGGCTCATCAGGTTGTAGTCCTGGTTGCGCTCGACCATCTGGGCCGGCAGCCCGTCCAGCGCCGCCGTCGCCGGCACGATGCCGGCCGCCACGCCGCGGAAGGTGACCTTGCTGTGGCCGGCCTGGACCTCGACGGTCCGCCATTCGGTAACCAGGGCCAGGCCCGAGCGGCCGTCGTAATAGCCGCGCGCGCCGTAGGGGTCCTGATAGATGGTCAGGGCCACGGAGTCGGGTTTGGCCGAGACGCTTTGCGCATGCGCCGCCACCGGCCCTGTCAGCAGGGCCAGCGCAACACTCAGCGCTGTCAGCCAGGACCGGCGCATGGGGTCAGTAGCCGCTGTCGACCGTGAACGTCAGGATGGTCTCGCCATTGGCCGGGACGGGAACGTCCCAGGCCAGGGTCTGGGCGTTGAGCCGGGCCGACTTGAGGCTTTCCTCGATCAGCTTGCCGTCGCGCCCGAGGCCGCCTTGCCGGACCTGCACGACCACCGGCTCGGGCCGGGCGTTGCGGACCACATAGCTCATCGCATAGCGGGTCTTGGTGGCGCTCTTCTTGTCGGTCGTGACCACGGTCGGGGTCAGGGTGACGTCGAAGGCCTGGCCGGTCTGGATCGAAAGGTCGGAGCCGGCCGGGGTGTGGCCGATCTCGTTCTCGCCGATGAACTTGGGATTGCCCTGCTGGTCGCGGACGTAGAAGCGCACGGCGCCGGCCGGCATCGGCTCGCCCTGGCCGCCGAATTCCAGCTTCACGGCCGCCGAGATCGGCTGCTCGCGGCTGGCGAAACCGCCGAGATCGACGCGGTAGGCCTTGCGGGCCGGAGCCCCGATGACGTCCAGGAAGCTGACCTGCTTGGTCTGGTTCTGGGCGATCGTCGTCCGCTCCTTCAGCGGATAGAGGTAGTAGTCGGCCAGCGGCACGGCCGTGCCGGTCAGGGTTCCGGCCGAACTCACCGCCGGTGGCGAGTAGCGGATGCCCGAGCCGACATTGCCGGCCACCAGCTGCACCTCGGCGTCGGCGAAATCGACGCCGGTGCTGTTGCTCAGCGTCACCCAGCCCTGGACGTCGATCTTGCCGTTCTTCTCGTCGAACAGGGCGACGTAGTCGGCGTTCCAGCCCATGCCGTTGGTCAGGTAGGTCAGCTTGGCGGCGCGAGGACCGGCCTGGGCCGAATCCACCGTCACCGACAACGTTGGCCGGGCCCGCAGGTTCGGCGGCGCCTTGTCGAAGATCACCCGGGTCGGCACGCCGTCCTCGCGCAGGATCTCGATGCGGTCGCCGATCTGCAGCACGACGCCGTTGTTGACGGCCAGCACCTTGGCGCGTTCGGTGGTCTGCTGGCCGTTGCCGGGGTTGGTGCGGACGATGGTCACCGTCTCGCCGACGGCCTTTTCCATCAGGGTCTGGGGGCTGAGCAGATCGTAGTCGAAGTTCTGCTCGATGATCGAGATGCCGGGGGCCGACAGGGTGACGGTCTCGGAGCGGATCTGCGGCGAGACGTCCTTGAACTCGATGCGCTGGCGGCCGGCGCTCAGGGTTTCGGTGCGGGTGTCCTCCACCAGGGTCTGGCCCGAGTTGTAGATGGTCACCGAGAGCTGGCGCGGCTGCGCGGCGGCTGTGGTGGCGGCGAGCGCGAGCACGCTGGCGGCGAGGAGAAGACGACGCATGGAACGACCCCGCTTGAATTTACAAAGGCAAGTTTGCATGGCTCCGCAGGCCTGTCGATAGCCATTTGCGGGATGTCAGCCGCGACGGCGCATGCGCCTGGCCCGGCGCGCCAGGACCAGGCCGACGATCAGGCAGATGATCCCGGGCAGCATGCAGACCAGGCCGAAGACGGCGAAGACGATCAGAAAGCCGAACCCGTAGCTCGGAGCCCCGTCGAGGATGTAGGACCCGCTCACCGCCAGGGTGCAGCCGCCGGTCAGGAACAGCCAGACGGCGCCGAGGGTGATCAGAATGCGCGCGCCGACGCTCTTCTCGTAGGCCTCGCCCGAGGGCGGAAAGGGCGGCGGCGGATTGATCATCGTCGGGGCCGCAGGACAAAGCGGCCGAGCAGCAGGAACACCAGGCCCGGGACGGCGCAGATCGCCCCGACGACCACGCACAGCAACAGCCACCCCAGGAAGCCCTGGCCGCCGCCGGACCCGAGCATCTGGACGGAGAAGACAAGGGTGCAGCCGCCGCACAGCACCATCCAGAGGATGCCGACGGTGGCCAGCGCCCGGCCCCAGAATTGCCTGACCGGCCCGATGTCCTGTTCGCTCATGGCAGCCGTCCCTGTCCCCTGGCCAGCGCCGCCGCGCCCTCGGCGCCGGAGCGGTAGAAGGTGTTGTAGGTGTCGAAGGGGATGATCCGGCCGTCGGGCTCGACGAAGTGGACGCAGGACCGCTTCACCGTCCCGAGGTCGAAATTGTACCGGTCGAGGAACTGGCTGATCACCACCCGGAAGGTGTGTTCGTAGGCGAGGTCCTCCGGCACGGCGGCCTGCGGCAGGCAGCAGAGCAGGCTGGCCAGCTTGTCCGAGGTGTCGGCCTGGGCGGTCGACAGCGACAGCAGTTCGAACACCCGCTGCTGCAGCTCCGGATAGCCTTCGAAGGTGACGGTGTTGGGGGCGGCCGCGACGAACAGCTCGCGCGGCAAGAGCGAGGTCACCGGCGTCACCGTCTGGCCGTCGCGCAGGCCGTAGCCGATGCAGATCTGGTCGGGGTTGCAGGGCAGGGGGATCAGATCCTCGAGGCCGAAGACCCCGGCCTTGGCGATCTCGCGGCGGATCTGGCTGGCCAGCATGCGGTTGGTCTTGGGATCGAAGCCGTCGTTGCGGCCGGCGTCCTGGATCGGCTGGAAGGTGACGCCGCGCACGCACCGCCACTGGAGGGCGAAGCGCACGGTTTCGGCGATGTCCTGGTCGTTGACGCCCTTCTTGATGGTCGAGACCAGGGTGGTGGAGATGCCGGCCGCTTCCAGCGCCTCGAGCGCCTCGATGCGGACCCTGGAGAGATCGGCGCCGCGGATGTCCTTCAGGGCCTCGGGGCGCAGGCTGTCGAACTGCAGATAGACCTCGAACCTGGGCATGTAGGCCGCCAGCTTCTGCGCGAAGCCGGGCTCGCGGGCGATGCGCAGGCCGTTGGTGTTGATCATCAGGTGGCGGATGGGCCGGCGTTTGGCGGCGTCGAGGATCTCGAAGAACTGCGGGTGCAGGGTCGGCTCGCCGCCGGAGATCTGCACCAGGTCGGGCTCGCCCTCGCTGGCCACCAGGATGTCGAGCATGTGCTCGATCTCGGCCAGAGGCCGGTGACCGGTGCGCTTGATCGAGCTGTCGGCGAAACAGACCGGACAGGAGAGGTTGCAGGCCTCGTTGACCTCGACGATGGCCAGACAGCTGTGCTGTTCGTGGTCGGGGCAGAGGCCGCAGTCATAAGGACAGCCGAAATCGGTCTTCGTGTGCGGGGCCAGCGGCCGGTCGCCGGGCTTCAGCCAGTCCTTCTGGGCCTTCCAGTAGTCGAGGTCGTCGCTGATCAGCGTTTTCTGGACGCCGTGCTCGCGGCAGCGCTTCTGGTAGAAGACATCCTGGCCCTCGACGAGGATCTTGGCCGGGACCAGGGCCAGGCAGACCTCGCACAGGCTGGTGGTCTGGCCGAAGAACAGGTAGGGCGCGACCTTGCGGATCGGAGCGTCAGCCGCCGGCGCGGGCTCGCCCAAGGTCGTTTCGCCAATAGACCATCAACCCCGCCGACAGGATGTGGAAGAGGTTAAACGGGCCCAGGACCGCTGGATAGGGCTTGAGGAACTCCCAGACGAAACGCTGGCGCCGTAGGCGATGCAGAGGGCGTAGAAGCCGCGCTGCAGGGCCCAGGGCCGCCGTCTGGCCAGGCCGAACAGGTAGGCGGCCAGGAAGACGGCCATGGTCAGGGACTCGTAGATCTGCACCGGATGGCGGCCGACGCCGTCGCCCAACTCGACGGCCCAGGGCAGGGATGTGGGCGAGCCATAGGTGCCGTCGGTCAGGCCGGTGAACAGGCAGCCCCAGCGGCCGATGACGACGCCGAGCGCGAACGGGGCGGTGAACACCCCGCCGGTCGAGCCCTTCACGCCGCGCACGGCCTTGTAGAGCTCGACCCCGACGATGGCCCCGACCAGGGCCCCCGCGACGCTGTGCGACAGGGCGGGGTGGGGTCCCTGCAGGCTGCTGAGCGACCCCGCCAGCCAGGCGCCGGGCACGGCGCCGAGGGCCAGGGCCACGAAGTAGCCGGGGCCGGTCTTCATGGCCAGCGCCTGCGTCGCCTCCCGCAGCCGCCAGCGCGACACGGCCCAGCCAAGCGCCAGGCCGCCGCCCCAGGCCAGCAGGTCGAAGACGATGTGGGCGTAAGGCGCGGTGGGGACGTGGATCATGCCGTCCCCACCGGCTCAGGTCAGGCCTTGGCCTTGGGCGCGGCCTTCTTCGCCGCCGCCTTCTTCTTGGCGACCACGGCCTTGCCGGCGATGCGCTTCTCGGCCGGATTCTTGGCCGGCGGCTTGTCGCCCGGCTTCTTGGCGGCCTTCACCGCCGGAGCCTTCTTCGCCGCCGCCTTCCTGACCGGTTTCTTGCCGCCGCCTTTGGCGACGCGCTCGGCGATCAGGCCGACGGCCTCCTCGAGGGTCACCTCCAGCGGGTCCTTGCCGCGCGGCACATTGGCGTTGGTCGAGCCGTGCTTGATGTAGGGCCCGAAGCGGCCCGACAGGATCTTGATCGGCGCGCCGTCTTCCGGGTGGTTGCCCAGTTCCTTCAGCGCCGAGGCCTGACCCCGCGCGCCACGTCCGCCGGCCCGCTTCTCGGCCAGCACCGCCACGGCGCGGTTCAGGCCGACGTCGAACACCTCGTCGGCGCTCTCCAAGTTGGCGTAGGTGCCCTCGTGCAGCACATAGGGTCCATACCGGCCGATACCGGCCTGGATCATCTTGCCGCCCTCGGGATGCGGCCCGACATCGCGCGGCAGCTCCAGCAGGCGCAGGGCCTTGTCGATATCCATCGTTTCCGGCGACCAGCCCTTGGGCAGGCTGGCCCGCTTGGGCTTCTCGCCGGCCTCTTCGACATAGGGGCCGAAACGGCCGTTCTTCAGCCACACCGCCTGCATGGTCTTGGGGTTCACCCCCAGCTCGCGGTCAGTGACCTCGGCGGCGTCGCCGTCGCCTTCCGACTGGGCGATCGGCCGGGTGAAGCGGCACTCGGGATAGTTGGAACAGCCGATGAAGGCCCCGAACTTGCCGGTCTTCAGCGACAGGCGGCCGGTGCCGCAGGTGGTGCAGAGGCGCGGGTCGGAGCCGTCTTCCTTCTGCGGGAAGATGTGCGGGCCGAGGCTCTCGTTGAGGGCGTCGAGCACCTGGCTGACGCGCAGCTCGCCGATGCCGTCGGCGGCGGCGTGGAAGTCGGTCCAGAACTCGCGCAGCAGCGCCTTCCAGTCCAGCTTGCCGTCGCTGACCAGGTCGAGCTTCTCTTCCAGCCCGGCGGTGAAATCGTATTCGACGTAGCGGGCGAAGAACTGCTCGAGGAAGGCCGTGACCAGCCGTCCCTTGTCCTCGGGGATGAAGCGGTTCTTCTCCATCCGCACATAGGCGCGGTCGCGCAGCACGGTCAGGATCGAGGCGTAGGTCGAGGGCCGGCCGATGCCGAGCTCTTCCATCTTCTTGACCAGGCTGGCTTCCGAATAGCGCGGCGGCGGTTCGGTGAAGTGCTGGTCGGCCTTGACGTTCAGCACCCGGGCGGCGGCGCCCTCGTTGACGGCCGGCAGGCGGGCGCCATCCTCGTCCTCGGCGTCGTCGCGGCCCTCTTCGTAGACGGCGAGGTAGCCGGGGAACTGGATGACCTGGCCGGTGGCGCGCAGGCCGGTGTGGCCGTCGCCGCTTTCCAGCTCGATGGTCGTGCGTTCGATGCGGGCCGCTTCCATCTGGCTGGCGATCATCCGCTTCCAGATCAGCTCGTAGAGCCGGCCCAGATCGCCATCGAGGCGCAGCTTGCCGGGATTGCGGTTCAGCGAGGTCGGCCGGATGGCTTCGTGGGCTTCCTGGGCGTTCTTGGCCTTGGTCTTGTAGATGCGGGCGCTCTCGGGGACGTAGTCCTTGCCATAGAGGCCGGCGATGACCTCACGGGCCTCGGTCAGCGCTTCCGGCGCCGCCTGCACGCCGTCGGTCCGCATGTAGGTGATCAGGCCGACGGTCTCGCCGCCGATGTCGATGCCCTCGTACAGCTTCTGGGCCGCCTGCATGGTGCGCTGGGCGTTGAAGCCGAGCTTGCGGCTGGCTTCCTGCTGCAGGGTCGAGGTGGTGAAGGGCGGGGGCGGGGAGCGCCGCGCCGGCTTCTTCTCGACCGAATGGATGCTGAAGGCGGCGGCCGAGACGGCGTCGCGCGCCGCATGGGCGGTCGCCTCGTCGCCCAGGTCGAACTTGGTCAGCTTCTTGTCGGCGTGCTTGACCAGGCGGGCGGTGAAGGGCTCGGCCCCGGCCGAGACCTCGGCGTCGACGCTCCAGTATTCCTGGGTGCGGAACTTCTCGATCTCGACCTCGCGGTCGACGATCAGGCGCAGCGACACCGACTGCACGCGGCCGGCCGAGCGCGAGCCCGGCAGCTTGCGCCACAGCACCGGCGACAGGGTGAAGCCGACCAGATAGTCGAGCGCCCGCCGCGCCAGGTAGGCGTCGACCAGTTCCATGTCGATCTGGCGCGGGTGGGCCATGGCGTCGAGCACGGCGGTCTTGGTGATGGCGTTGAAGGTGACGCGGCTGACGGCCTTGTCCTTGATCGCCTTCTTCTTCTGCAGGATCTCCAGGACGTGCCAACTGATGGCCTCGCCTTCGCGATCCGGGTCGGTGGCCAGGATGATGCCGTCGGCGCCCTTCAGGGCGTCGGCGATGTCGCTGATGCGTTTGGAGGACTTGGCGTCCACCTCCCAGAACATCGCGAAGTCCTCGTCCGGCTTCACCGACCCGTCCTTCGACGGCAGGTCGCGGACGTGGCCATAGGACGCCAGAACGGTGAACCCGGGCCCCAGATATTTGTTGATGGTCTTGGCCTTGGCCGGGCTCTCGACGACGACGACGTGCATGAAGTGTGGCTTGAATCTCAAATGCGGGAGGCCGATGGGCCCCCCTCAAGGGCGCGGAAGGTGCGTCGCCCGATGGGGGAATGTCAACGCACGGTCGAATCAAGTGGTGTCTGCGGGCCAAATTGCCACGGTAGCGGCCACCTTCTCCCGACAAGCGGGAGAAGGACCCCCTTTTCGAGGTCGCGTCTCATCCAACAATCGACAAGATTTCCATTTCTTCACGGGCGCGTGAAATGCGCCTCCCTATATACTCGCCACCAAGCCCCATGACCGAGTCTGCCCATCCGCCCCGCGTCTCCGAAATCCTCGCCGGCATCGCCGCGCAGGAGCATGAGACCGTGTCGGTCAGCGACGTCACCCACGCCTTCGGCGACCGGGCGTTCGGGGCGCTGATGTTCGTGTTCGCCGCGCCGCTGGCCCTGCCGATGCCGCCGGGGGTTTCGGCGGTGCTCGGCGCGCCGCTGCTGTTCATCACCGTGCAGTGGATGATCGGCCGCGATCACCTGTGGCTGCCGGGGGTGATCGCCAACCGCACCATGAGCCGCACCGACTATGTGGCCCTGATGGGCAAGCTGACGCCCTACCTGGCCTGGCTGGAGCGGCGACTGCGCCGCCGGCTGACCATCCTCTACGGGCCGATCATCGACCGGCTGACCGGGCTGTTCTGCGTCATCCTGGCGACCATCGTCTTCCTGCCGATCCCGTTCGGCAACATGCTGCCCAGCTTCGCCATCGCCGCCTTCGCGCTTGGCCTGGCCGAGCGGGACGGCGTCGCCGCCTTGCTCGGCTGGCTGAGCGGCCTGATCAGCATCGGCATCCTGGCCCTGCTGTGGAAAGCCATCGTCGCCGCCACCCTGGTCTTCTTCGGGGTGCTCGGCGGCAACCTCGGCTGGTTCGCGGGTCTGTTCAGCTAGGTTCCCTGCTGGATGAAGGGGACCTTCTCGAACAGCCGCCGCTCTTCGCCGCGCGGGTCGTCAACCAGCTTCGGCTCGACATTCCAGACCATCGTCTGCCGCCGCGCCAGCGAATAGGGCTCCCAGCGCGGCAGGCCTTCGCCGTTCGGATCGCCGCTGTACGCAAAGCGGATGAAGGCGTCCATCATCAGGCCGCTGACGCGCTTCGCATCTTCTCCCGTCCCCGTGATCACCCCCGGCGCGTCCAGCGTCCCGAACACCAGGGGGATGTCGAGGGTATGGGGCGCGCCCCACATGCCGCCGTCCTTGGGCGAGGCCCAGTCGAGCTGGTAGGCGAACACCGGCGAGCCCTGTTTCGCCCGCAGTTCGGCCTCGACGATAGCGGCCCGCCAGGAGCGCGAGGCGGTGGTGGCGGCGAAGAAGACGTCGCTCGGCGAATAGGCCGGATAGAGCTCGCGATAGCGGCCGATGACGAGGCCCGGGTCGATGTCGACCCGCATGTTGGCGACCAGCTTGCCGGGCAGTTCGTCCCAGGTCAGGGCGTACATGGCCGGGTCGCTGAAGAAGCCGCGCGTCTCGTCGTGGGTGTTGCCGATCATCATCGGGATGGCGGCGCTCTGCCGCGGGGCGTCGGGATAGAAGGGATGGCGGGTCAGGCTGCGCTCGTCCAGCACCGGTCCGAAATAGAGACCGCCCGAACCGATCACCGGATCGGTCGCCCCCAGCGCCTCGACGATCCGCGCCGCGGGCACGGTGGCCAGGTCTTCGGGACGGACCTTCAGGGCGTCGAGCAGCGCCTGTGTCCGCCGCGTGGCGTTGCCGGGGCCCGAGGCGGTCAGCTGCTGGCCGCTCATGGTGGCGGCCCGGTGGAACAGGCCCCCGGCCGCCGGCATGGCCATCAGGGTGGCGATCTTGGCCCCGCCGCCGGACTGGCCGAACAGCATGACCCGGTCCGGATCGCCCCCGAAGGCGGCGATGTTGTCCCGCACCCACTGCAAGGCCAGCACCAGGTCCAGCATGCCGGCGTTGCCCCCATCGAGGTACCTGCCCTCGAAGCCGGGAATCAAGCGGTTGAAATAGGCGTAGCCGAACGGGCCCAGCCGGTGGTTGGCGGTCACCACCACGACATCGCCCCGGATCGCCAGCCGCGCGCCGTCGTACCAGGGGCTGGAGCCCGTCCCGGTCATGTAGGCGCCGCCGTGGATGTAGAGCATCACCGGCCGCTTCGCCGCGTCGGCGCCGGGCGTCCAGACGTTGAGGAACAGGCAGTCCTCCGACTGATCCTCCTCCTTGCCCCGCTGCGGCGAGGCGTGGCCGTAAGATGTGCAGGGCAGGGGCGTCTTCCACGGCGTCGGCGCGGCCGGCGGCTGAAAGCGGCGCGGCCCGGTGTCGGCCCCGTAGCGGACGCCCTTGAAGACCAGCAGGCCGTTCTCCCGCAGGCCCTGCACCGGCCCGTGAACCGTCCGCACGACGGGATCGCCGCGCTTTGCCGAAGCGTTTCCGGCCAGCGCCATCGTCGCCAGACCGGTCGTCGCCGCCAGAACGCGACGCCGGCTGATGAGGGGTGTTTCGCTGCTCATGAGGCGATGATACCGGTTACCTTCGATATTTCACGCAGTTTTCGCGAGCATCCCATGATGATCGATCGACGAACAGCGCTGGGCCTGGCGGCGGCATCGACGGTGGCCTCCGCCGCCAAGGCCGCGCCGCGATGGCCAGCCTCGTCGTCTCTTCCTTCGCCTGACCAACGACGAGCAGACCGTCAGCCTGCACACCAGCCCCGATGGCCTGGCCTGGACCCGCCACGACGTCCGCTTGGAGGTCAACGGCTACCACCACAACACGGCGGGCGACTTCCTGAGCCTGCGCCCGGGCCTCTACGCCTCGGGACAAGGCGAGGCCCGCTTCCGCAACCTGCGCCACCGGGCGCTCTGAGGCTTTCTGCACAGGGCTTGCTGGTGTAGTCCGGGCCCATGAGCACGACCGATACCTGGACCGTCGCCGGCCGCACCTTCAGCTCCCGCCTGATCGTCGGCACCGGCAAGTACAAGGACTACCAGACCAACGCCGACGCCGCCCGCGCGGCGGGGGCCGAGATCGTCACCGTGGCCGTGCGCCGGGTGAACCTGACCGACCGGACCCAGCCGCTGCTGATGGATTTCGTCAAGCCGGACGAGTTCACCTACCTGCCCAACACCGCCGGCTGTTTCACCGGCGAGGAAGCGGTGCGCACCCGGCGCCTGGCCCGCGAGGCCGGCGGCTGGACCCTGGTCAAGCTGGAGGTGCTCAGCGACCCCAAGACCCTCTACCCCGACATGGAAGAGACCCTGCGGGCCCTCAAGCTGCTCGTCGCCGAGGGCTTCGACGTCATGGTCTACTGCACCGACGATCTGGTCTATTGCCGCAAGCTGGAGGAGGCGGGGGCCGCCGCCATCATGCCGCTGGGGGCGCCGATCGGTTCGGGGCTGGGCATCCAGAACAAGGTCAACCTGCGCCTCATCGTCGAGCAGACCACGGTGCCCGTCCTCGTCGACGCCGGAGTCGGCACGGCCAGCGACGCCACCATCGGCATGGAGCTGGGCTGCGACGGCATCCTGATGAACACCGCCATCGCCGAGGCGAAGGATCCGATCCTGATGGCCAGCGCCATGAAGCATGCGGTCATCGCCGGCCGCGAAGCCTACCTCGCCGGCCGCATGCCGCGCCGCCTGTATGCCGATCCGTCATCGCCGCTGGCCGGCCTCATCTAAAAGTCGCCATTGTTCCGTAGTGGTCTAACCTGACGAGTCTTGGGAGGGACGGCGCATGAAGACCGCATGGCTGCTGGGCGTGGGCCTTGCCATCCTGGTTCCAACCGCCCAGGCGGCGCAGTCGGCCCAGGCGTATCGGCCGCCGGCCCTTTCGCCCATGTGCCTCACCGCCGACAGCGAGGGCGGCCCGGCCGAGGCCAAGCCGCTGAAACCGCCGCCGATGTCGGCCGACTTCGGCAACGGCCGGTTCAAGGTCGGCGCCAACGCCGAGGGCCAGCGCTGGTTCGACTATGGCCTGCAACTCGGCTGGGCCTTCAAGCACGAGGAGGCCACCGCCGCCTTCGCCGAAGCCATGCGGCTGGATCCCGACTGCGGCATGTGCGCCTGGGGCCATGCCTGGTCGCTGGGGCCGACGATCAACTTCGGCATCGGGCCGGAGGACCTGGTCAAGGCGCGCGAGGCCGCGGCCAAGGCCAACGTCCTGCTGGCCAAGGGCAGCGAGCGCGACCGCGAACTGGGCGCCGCCCTGACCCTCCGCTACGCCGGCAAGGGCGACAACAGGGCCTTCGCCAGGGCCATGGACGCCCTGGCCACCAAATACCCCACCGAGGATCCGATCTGGGTCTGGGCCGCCGACGCCTGGATGATCGCCGACCAGCCGGCCCGCTCGATGCCGCTGCTGGAAACCGTCCTGGCCCGCAGCCCGAACGACGCCGGCGCCATCCACTTCTATATCCACGCCAGCGAATGGATCGGTTCGCCCGGCAAGGCCGAGGCCTACGCCGACAAGCTGCAGGCCATCGCGCCGGCGGCCAGCCACCTGATTCACATGCCATCGCACACCTACTACCAGATCGGCCGCTACAAGGACGCCGCCCGCGCCAACCTCGACGCCATGGATGTCGACGCGGCCTGGGTGAAGCGCACCGATGGCCCCGCCGATCTCTTCAAGGTCGGCTACTACGGCCACAACGTGAACTTCGCGCTGGGCGGGGCCATGATGGCCGGTGACGCCCAGGCGGCGCTGAAGATCGGCGGGGTGTACCGCGCCATCGACATGGCCAAGGTCAACCCCTGGATCCGGGCGGGCTCGTCGGTGAGCTGGTTCGCCTATGGCCGCTACGGCGACATCGACCAGCTGCTGGCGGCGCCCAGGCCGACCCATCCGCTGCACCGGGCCATGTGGCGCTATGCCCGCGGCGAGGCGCTCAGCCGCCGGGGCGACGCCGTCGGAGTGCGGGCCGAGGCGGCGGCCATCGCGGCGGCGCGGCCGGCCATCGCCAAGGGCGATTCCAGCGACTACATCGCCTTCGTCGATGTCGCCCATGAGGTGCTGCTCGGCCGGGCGGCGATGCTGGAGAACAACCCGCGCGAGGCGGCCCGCCATTACTACAAGGCGTCGCTGCAGCAGGAGCGGGACCTGCAGGGCCGCGATCCGCCCCCCTGGTGGTACCCGGTCCGCCGCTCCTACGCCGCCGCCCTGCTGGCTTCGGGCCAGACCGACAAGGCGCTGAAGGAGACGGACAAGGTCCTGGCCAAATGGCCCCACGACCCCCTGACCCTCGTCGTCGCCAGCCGCGCCGAAGCCAGGAAGGGCAGGGCGGACGCCGCCGGCGAGCGGATGAAACAGGCCGGGCGTGAGTGGGCGGGGCCGAGTCTGGTCTCGGTTTCAGCGGGCCAGATCTGACCGCTACTTGCCGCGCTTGGCCTTGGCGATGGCGGCTTTCAGCACCTCGGCCTGGGCGCCGCTGACGAAGTCGCCCTCGACGAAGAAGGCCGGGGTGCCGTTGATGCCCATGTCCTTGGCCAGCGCGCGCACGTCGAGCAGGTATTGCTGCTGTTCCGGGGTCTGTTCCAGCGCCCGCACGGAGGCCGGGGCGATGCCGTTGCGGGTCAGCAGGTCATCGACCTGCGCGTCGGTCAGCGGCCGTTGGGCGATCATCTCGAAGTGGCTGTCGGCGAACAGGCCCTTGCCGTTCAGGGCCCGGGCGGCGGCGGCTGCGTATTCCGAAGTCGGCCCGAAGTTGCCCAGCGTGTAGTCCTTGAACACGAACCGAACGTCGGGATTGTCGCGCGCCAGCTGGGCGATGTCGGGGGCGATGACCTTGCAGTAGGTGCAGTTGTAGTCGAACAGCTCGACCACGGTGACCTTGCCCTTGGGGTTGATCACGAAGTCCCGCTTGTCGTGCTGCAGCTGCACCTTGTGGCTGGCGAACTGCTTCTCGATGACCGCCTCTTCCTCGGCCATGGCCTTCAGTTGCAGGGCCTGCTGCGCCTCGATGAGGATCTCCGGGTGTTGCAGGATATAGGCCCGCACCTTGTCGCCGAAGTCCTTGTCGACCTTGACGGTCTGGGCCGCGGCGATGGCGTCCGGATCGACCTTTGTGCTGTCGGTCTTCTTCTCACAGGCATTCAGGCCGACCGTGGCGGCCAGGGTGATGACAAGCGGGATCGTCGAGCGGCGCATGAATGTCTCTTGGTCGTTTCGAGGCAGGTCCGCTTACGGGCGGGCGATGGCGCCTTCCTTGGCGAGGTCCTGCAGGTCCTCGCGGCTGGGGTTGGCGGTCAGGACGATGTCGGTGGCCCGGCGCCAGCCGACGCTGTTCTTGTCGAGCAGGTCGCGGGCCCGCATGGCGAAGCCGCGCGCCTCGTTCATGCCGCCCAGGCTGTAGTAGTATTCGGCCGTCGACAGGCGGGCCAGGCCCTCCTCGCCCTTGGCGTCGTAGGCCTGGGCCAGCAGCCGCCAGGCGTCCGGGATGTCCTCGTGGATCAGCGAGCGCTTGAGCATCTCGATGCCCTCGTCGCGCTTGGCCGGGTCGTCGAGGTTGATCAGCGTCTGGCCGAGGTTGATGCGCAGCAGCGGCGCGTCGGGCTTGAATTTCACCGACTGGCGCTGCGGATACTCGGCCTCCTTGGCGCGGGCGAACTCGAACAGCATCTGGCCCTTGAGTTCCCACAGGTAGGCGTTCTCGGGCTGCTCGGTCAGCAGGGTGTCGACCATGCCGACGGCGCGGTTGACGTCCTTCAGCCGATAGTAGGCGATGGCCCGGGCGTAGCGGGCCGGATAGCTCTTGTCGGTCTCGGCATACTTGATCAGCGCCACCTGCGGCTGGGTGAAGGCGACGATCTTGGCCTTCATGACCTCGTGGGCCTCGATCTCGGCCGGGGTATCGACGACGTTGTAGTGCGGCTGCTGTTCGACCCGCGTGCGCAGCATCTCGATGCGGTCCGAGGACAGCGGGTGGCTGCGGAAATAGGGGAAGCGCCGGGCTTCCTGGAAGACTTCCTGGTAGCGGAACTTGTCGAAGAACTCGACCAGACCCTTGCTCGACTGGCCGGTCTTCTCGAGGAAGCCGACCGCCGCCTGGTCGGCGCGGCCTTCCTGCTCACGGCTGTAGCCGAGCATGCCCAGCGTGCCGAAATACCCCGAGTTGCCGATCAGCATGGCCCCGGCGTCGGGCGCCCCGGCCAGCAGGGCCAGAACCCCTAAGCCCATCGTCAGCAGCATGGGCCGCAGGCCGGCGTTCTGCATGTCGCCGGAGCGCAGCGGGTGGGCGCCGGCCAGGTGTCCGACCTCGTGGGCCATGACGCCCTTGAGCTGGTTGGGGTTCTCGGTCTCGAGGATCAGGCCGGCGTTGAAGCCCAGCACCTGGCCTTGGGTGGCGAAGGCGTTGAGGCTCTTGTCGCCGACCAGCAGGATGGTGACATCCTTGGGCGTCAGCCCGGCCGCGGCGATCAGCGGATCGGCCTCGGCGTGGAGGATTTCCTCGATCTCGGTGTCGCGCAGCAGCGACACGCGGTCTTCCTGGGCGAAGGCCGGCAGGCCGGCGGACAGCACGAGGCTGGCCGCCGCCAGGCCGGCGATGGCCGCCTTCAGCGGCCGCCAGGAAGAGAATGCGCGGGAGCTCATCGGGTCAGGTTACTCCGTTTGCGCCCCCGCGCATCACCAAGACTAGTGCGGGTTGATCACCGGCGCCACCAACCCTTCTTGGGTTTTTCCGGCGGGGCGGTGATTTCGTTCGGATCGGGCTCGGCTGGAGCCGCCGGTTCCGGAGCCGCAGCAGGCTCGGGCGCAGCGACGGCGACCGGTTCCGGCGCAGGCTCGGGAGCCGGGGCAGGGACCTCGGCGACCGGTTCGGCGGCGATCGGTTCCGGGGCGGCTTCCACCGCTTCCGGCGCCGCTTCGACGACATCCTCGACCGGCTTGGCCTTGGCGCGGCTCTTGCGCGGCTTCTTGGCCGGGGCCTCGGTCGGCAGTTCGACCCAGACCTCGTCGGTGAACGGCGCCGCGGTCTCCAGGGTGGAGATCGGCGGATCGATCATCGCCTCGACCGGCGCGGCCTGTTCGGCCGGCAGGGCGGCTTCGGCGCCGTCGGCGACAACCTCGTCACGGGGCTCGCGCGGGCCACGGTCACGGTCTCGGCCACGACGACGGCCACGGCCGCCGCGTTCGCCACGCTCGCGCTCGGGCCGCTCGCCACGCTCGGGCGTCGGACCTTCGTCGTTTTCGACCAGCGCGGGACGTTCCGGCGCATGGTCCGGATCGCGGACGGCCAGCATGCCGCCGCCCTCGAGGGTGGCCGGATCGTGCCATTGGAAGGTGTCGTCGCCGAACGGCACGCGCGGGCGGGCCCAGGCGAAGCCGTCCTTGGGACGATCTTCCTCACGGCTGCGGCGACCGCCGCGACGGCCGCGACGCCGGCGGCGTCCGTCCTTGTCGAACTCGTCGTCGCCGCCGGCATCGGCGTCGACCTCGCCGTCCTCGCGTTCGCCGACAGCGGCGTCGGCGTCGGCGGCCACGGCCGGACGTTCATCGCCCTCCTCGTCGCGGCGACCGCCACGGCGGCGGCGCCGACGGCGGCCATCGCGGCTGTCGTCGTCACGGCGCGGCTCGCGCTCGGCGCCCTCGCGGCGGGCGGGACGGTCTTCGGAGACCTCGTCGTCGTCGCCCTCGATGATTTCTTCGTCGTCTTCCTCGTCGTCGGGCGGCACGAAGTCGTCGTCGTCATCGACCAGCGCCTGGCTCGGCAGCGCCAGCACCGAGGTGTCCAGGGCGTGCAGGCTGTGCTCGCCCAGGGCCGTGCGCTCCAGCTCATGCTCGGCATGGGCCAGGGCGTCGTCGACCTGGAGGGTGACGTACAGGTGGTGGACCTGATGGATGCGGGCCAGGTGGGCGCGCTTCTCGTTGAGGATGTAGAGCGCCACGGCGGCCGGGACCTTGAGGGTCAGCTCGCCGCCGCCGCGCAGGGCTTCCATCTCCACGGCGCGCAGGGCCGACAGGGCGCTCGACTCGACCGAGCGAACCCGGCCGACGCCTTCACAATGCGGGCAGACGTGGGTGGTGCCTTCCAGCACGCCGGTGCGACGCCGCTGGCGGCTGATTTCCATCAGGCCGAAGGAGGAGATGCGGCCCATCTGAACGCGGGCCCGGTCGTCCTTGAGATTGTCCTTGAGGACCTTCTCGACGGCGCGGTTGTTCTTCGACTCCTCCATGTCGATGAAGTCGATGACGATCAGCCCGGCCAGGTCGCGCAGACGCAGCTGGCGGCAGGCCTCCTCGGCCGCCTCCATGTTGGTCTTCAGCGCGGTCGCCTCGATGTTGCGCTCGCGCGTCGCCTTGCCGGAGTTGACGTCGACGGCGACCAGCGCCTCGGTCTGGTTGATCACCAGGTAGCCGCCCGAACGCAGCGGCACGACCGGGCTGTAGATCTGCGACAGTTGGGTCTCGATCCGGTGCGCCACGAACAGCGGCGTCGGCTCGCGGTAGGCCATGACCTTGGCGGCCTGGCTGGGCATGATCATCCGCATGAAGTCGCGGGCTTCCTTGTACCCGGCCTCGCCCTCGACCTGGACGCTGTCGATGTCCTTGTCGAACAGGTCGCGGATCGCCCGCTTCACCAGGTCCTCTTCCTCATAGATGAGGGCGGGGGCCACGGAGTTGAGCGTCGTGTCGCGGATGTTTTCCCACAGCCGCATCAGGTACTCGTAGTCGCGCTTGATCTCGGCCTTGGTGCGCTTGGCGCCGGCCGTGCGGACGATGAGGCCCAGGCCCTTGGGAACGCCCAGGCCCTGGACGACGGTCTTCAGGCGCTTGCGGTCGGTGACCGAGACGATCTTGCGCGAAATGCCGCCGCCCCGGTCGGTGTTGGGCATCAGCACGCCGTAACGGCCGGCCAGCGACAGGTAGGTGGTCAGGGCCGCGCCCTTGTTGCCGCGCTCTTCCTTGACGACCTGGACCAGCATGATCTGCCGGCGACGGATGACGTCCTGGATCTTGTACTTGCGCATGAGGCGGCGACGGCGGCGCTCGACCTCTTCTTCCATGTCGTCGTCATCGTCGTCCGAGGCGGACGACTTGCCCGAGCGTTCGGCGTGATCGTGATCCTCGCCGTTGTGGTCTTCGCCATGCGACTCGTCGTGGCCGTTGTCGTCCGAAGCCTCGGCCTGCTCGCCGTCCTCCGACGCTTCGATCGACGGATCGGCTTCACGGGCCGCCGGCTTGGCGCGCGAGCGGCCACGGCCGCGGTCACGCTTGGGCGGCGCCGGCTCGTCGTCGTCCTCGGCCAGTTCGCGGGTCAGCGCCTCGCGGTCGGCCAGCGGGATCTGGTAGTAGTCGGGGTGGATTTCGTTGAAGGCCAGGAACCCGTGCCGGTTGCCGCCATACTCGATGAAGGCGGCCTGCAGGCTGGGTTCGACCCGGGTCACTTTCGCGAGGTAGATGTTCCCGCGAAGTTGTTTCCGGCTTTGGCTTTCGAAGTCGAATTCTTCAATCCGGCTTCCATCCATGACGACGACACGCGTTTCTTCGGCGTGTGCGGCGTCGATGAGCATCTTTTTTGTCATCGAATGTCTCTCTCCGGCTCTTGGCGCGCTCGAGGCGCAGCCGCCGGTCTGTTGAATCGGCGCGCAGCACGTCGCCAAGCCCGGCCCCGGTAGGGGCGGCTTTAAGCGGACAATGTTGGGGAGCGTGCGCGCGGCCCATGAAAGTCTCTGTTGTTCCTGGGTGCGCCGGTCTGGCGCTCAGGATGCGGAACGGTTCGGCGCCCTTATGCCGGAGCTTCCTCCGGCCAGGCCGGACGCCCGCCTGTGCGTTGCGCGGAGCGACCCCATCGGTTGCGGGTGCGGCGCGCAGAGCGGACATTAGCCTGATGTGGGAGCGAAAGGAAAGGGCGGCAAGCGCTTGAAGCCCTTCGGCCTTCAGCCGCCGGGTCGGCAGAGGCTCTCGCAGGGGATTCCGTCGCCGTCGCGGTCCAGCCGGGAAAGGCCGCATTGGCGCAGGTGGAAGGTGGCTTCCTCGCAGCTCTTCATCTGGCCGCAGGTGCGCGCCGCGCCGCAGGTGAAGGCCCCGGTGGCGGCCGGCGTGGCCTGAGCGGGGCCGGCGTCGACAAATCCGGCGACCGGCGCGGCCTCGGGCCCCTCGCCGCCGCGACGCCAGTCCCAGGGGGGCACGATCTGGGCGGCGTTCTGCGCCCACAGACCCGTCTTGCGCGCGCGGGCGTCCTGCTCCAGGGCCAGCATCGTCGGGTCTGTCAGGTAACGGCGGTAGGCCCAGGCGCAGCCTTCCTGGATCATGGCGGCGCTGACATCCACCTCGCCGACATACAGGCGGCCGATAACGCGGCCGTAGCGGTCGCGACCCCGGCCCTCGATGCGCACGGACTTGTTGAGGGTCAGCCGGGTCAGCACGGCCTTCGACGTCGCGCCCCAGGCCTGCTTCGATTCCGGAGCGTCGATCTCGGCCAGCCGGACGCGGACAATCCTGCCGTCCATCCGCACGTCGACCGTGTCGCCGTCGACCACCCTGGTCACGGTGTTGGGCCCCGGCGGGCGTTGGGCTGGCGGGGCCGGCTGCAGCGCCACCAGCACGGCGGCCGTCAAGGCCATCAGACCTGTCAGGACAGGCGCAACCAGCAGCATCCAGCCGCGCGGCGTGAGGCGATGGTTGGTCAAGGCAGGCAGCCCCCGTGCGACGCGCATGGCGCGCCAACCTCAATGCGGGGCCGTATTGGTTAGCGAAGCGTGAACGACGGGCTGAAGCGTCGCGGCTATCCACCGTCCTCGTCAGGCGGCGGATCGTCCATCGGCCGGACATCGCCTTCCTGCGGTTCGTCCCTCTGATCCGAGACTCGCGGCTCGCGGCCCCGGCCGTAGTCGGGTTCGGCCTGGTCTTCGGGCCCTCTCGCCGGCTCGCGGTAGCCGGGCGGCGGCGGGGCCATCGGGTCATTCTCGGCCGGCGGCGGACCGTTCGGATCGGGCAGGGGCAGGCCGTTCTCGTCGACGCCGTACAGCGGCTGATCGCTCAGGCTCTCCGGGTCCAACTGGGCGACGTCGAAATCGATCAGCGGCTGTTCGATCACCTCGGTCGCCCGCGGGAAGTCGGGCCTGCGCATGGCGTAGCCCATGAAGTCGCGCCAGATCTGGGCCGGGATGTTGCCGCCGGTGACGCCCTTCATTGAGGTGTTGTCGTCGTTGCCGACCCAGACCCCGACCACCAGGTCGCCGGCGAAGCCGACGAACCAGGCGTCGCGATAGTCCTGGCTGGTGCCGGTCTTGCCGTAGACGCCGGGGTTGATGTTGGCCGCCGTCCCGGTGCCGTACTCGATGACGCCGCGCATCAGCTGCAGCATGGCCATGCGGTCGCCGCGCGACAGCCGCCGCTCCGGCGGGGTCGGCGCCTGGGCCAGCAGGCCGTGCGGCTTCACCGGCGCCTGGCCGGCGGCGATGGAGGCATAGGCGCTGGTCAGCTCCAGCAGGGTCATCTCGCCGGTGCCCAGCGCGATGGAGGCGTCGTTGGGCAAGGCCGAGGTGACGCCCATGTCGCGGGCCGCGCGGATCACGCGGCTGGGGCCGACCTCCTGCACCAGCCGGGCCGAGGCGACGTTCGACGATTTGGCGAAGGCCTGGGCCAGGGTGATCTCGCCGCCGGCGTAGGCGCCCTCATAGTTCTCCGGGCTCCAGTTTCCGATCTTCACCGGGGCGTCGAGGATCATGCTGGAGGGCGTTCGGCCCGACCGGATCGCCGCCAGATAGACGAAGGGCTTGAAGGCCGAGCCCGGCTGGCGCATCGCCTGCGTCGCCCGGTCGAATTGGCTCTTCTGGTAGTCGGCCCCGCCGACCAGGGCCACCACCCGGCCGTCGGTGCGCATGGCGACCAGCGCCGCCTGGCTGACCCGCCGGCCCTTGCCGCTCTTCAGGCCGTTGCGCACGGCCCGCTGGGCCTGGATCTGCATCTGGGAGTCGAGGGTGGTCCAGACGGTGACCTCGCCGAAGCCGCGCCGGAAGGTCTGGCGCACCTGCGGCCCGATCCAGTCGGCGAAGTAGGAGCCGTCCGGCAACTTCGACCGCGCGCCCTTGAGTTTCACGGCCTTCAGGGACTTGGCCCCCTCGTCGGCAGCAACCAGCTTCATGTCGACCATCTCGGCCATCACCACGCCGGCCCGCGCCTTGGCGGCCTTGAAGTCCTCGGTCGGGGCCAGCCGGGTCGGGGCCTTGACGATGCCGGCCAGCATGGCCGCCTCGCCGGGCGTCAGGTCCTCGGGCGTCTTGTCGAAATAGTTCCGCGCCGCCGCCCGCAGGCCGTAGACGCCGTCGCCGAAATAGACGCCCGACATGTAGCGCGACAGGATCTCGTCCTTCGACAGCCGGGCCTCCAGATAGAGGGCGATGATCGCCTCCTGGCCCTTGCGGCGCAGGCTGCGCTCGTTGGACAGGAAGGCGTTCTTGGCCAGCTGCTGGGTGATGGTCGAGCCGCCCTGGCGCACCCGCCCGCCCTTGGCGTTGGCGATGGCCGCCCGGCCGATGGCCCAGGGATCGACGCCCCAGTGCGAGAAGAACCGCCGGTCCTCGATGGCCACGAACGCGCCCGGCACGTACTTGGGCAGCGCCTTCGCATCGACCGGCGCCTCCTTGTAGAAGCCCCGCCGCGCGAACGGCTTGCCGTCGGCGGTGACCAGCACCAGCGTCGGCGTCTGGAACGGCTCCAGCGCCCGGCCGAGCGGCAGGGCCCAGCTAAGATAGGCGACCAGCAGGATCGACAGGGTGAGGGCGATGACGGCGTAAGGCGACCAACGGCTGTGAGCCAGCTGCGCCAGCCCGGCGCCGCCTTCGGCCACGATGCTCTCCCAATGGCCGCGCGGCGACGAGGGTGGGACAGGCATCCCGGCGGGGTGATGGTTCATTCGGCGGCTGCTCGTGTCGGAGTGTCCCGGGCTGGTAACGCGGGGGAGTCCGCTTGGTTCGGCCGAGCGACCGGGAACGGTTAGTGCGGCTATCCATAGTTGTACGCGGCCACCAGGCCAGCTATCCCAGAGCTAGTTGGGAGACAGCGATGAGCTGGCCGAGAGACAAATACACCGGTCCCGGAGGCGGCTTTTACACTGGCCCAGGCGGCGGTCTGTACACAGGACCCGGCGGAGGGGCGTACACCGGTCCAGGTGGCGGGCTCTATACGGGTCCTAATGGCGGCCTCTACACCGGACCTGGCGGCGGGCTGTACACCGGTCCTGGTGGCGGTCTGTACACGGGTCCGGGCGGCGGATTGTACACCGGTCCAGGCGGCGGCCTGTACACCGGCCCCGGAGGAGGACTGTACACTGGACCCGGAGGCGGACTTTACACCGGACCGGGAGGCTACAAACGCAACGTTCCTCCGATGCCGCGCTTCATTGCGGAACTAGATCGCCGGCATCTGAATCGATATGCGGACCTCCTCCGTCAGCACTGGTAACGCCGTGTCAGAGACATTTTCAGATGCGTTTCTCTCGGCCTTGGGCGCTTGGCAACGCGGTTGGAATGAGGATCAGGCGAGGCGTGAAGTCCTACTTTCTGAACTAGCGGCTCACGTTGTCGAAATTCCGGAATGGTTTCGTCAAGTCAATGGGAATTGCTACCGAAAACGATACTTGTTGCCGGGTGAATTTGCACAGCTCTTTCTGCATGGTGGTCTTCACGACGGGCCCACAAGCTGGACGACCACACGCGAATTCGCGGCGAATTTTAAAGGCCTGATGCGTCCGGGCGCAATTACAGCAGCCATATTCGAGCACGCGCCCGATCCGAATGACGTGCTCCTGAATATTGAGCGGCTGTGGGGCGCGAAAGAATTTTCGGACGCGGTTACCAGTTTCGAGGAAAGAGGCGGCTCCAACGCTGATGCTCTGAGGAACTTTGAGGGCAATCAGGCAGAGATCATCCTGAACTGCCTTTTGTTGCCCGGTGAGATAGTCGGCCTTACTGGCGTTTCGTCTGGCTTCGACCTTCTCTGCGACAAGTTGGGGATCGTCGAAGCCGCCCGAAGTGGCATTCTGAAAGACCTCATCGCTACTGGAGTGTATCCCGATGAGCCTGACTGGGCTTGGGACGATGCAGCTCGGCGTGTGATTGCAAACACGTATTCCGAATTTGATGCCAGGCTGAAGAAGTATGCGAGCGGCGAATTACCCGCGCCCGCAAATCCTAACCCGCCTTAACCCCTTCTCCACCTCCGCACGCCCATAACGAGTCTGATCGCCGGATTGGCGGGCGAGTGGGGCGTAAGAATGCGCGGGGTTGCGGGTAGGGTCGGCAAGCGTTGGACGGCGGCGTTGATCGCCGGCGGGCTGATCGTCGTCGGCCTTGGCGCGGGCGCTTTCGCCCAGGCCTCCGGCATGGCGGCCGGCATTCTCAAGGTGCGGCTGGGCGGCGACGCCGCCGAGACCCGCCTGGTCATCGACCTCGACCGCTCGGTGTCCGGCAAGCTGATTTCCGACGGCGCCGTGGACAACACCGTCGTCGTCGCCTTCCCGAAGGTCGGCGTCAGCGGCGACCTCAAGGGCGCCGGGCAGGGCGTCGTGCGCCGCTGGACCGTCGACAACCAGGGCGGCGGCGCCCGCCTCAACATCGAACTGGCCCGCAAGGCCCAGGTCGCCCGCCGCTTCCTGCTGCCGCCGGGCGACGGCGTCGACCACTACCGCTATGTCATCGACCTGCGCGCCACCGGCGGCGCGGTCGATCCGCGCGTCACCCGCGCGCTCGGTCCCGCCCAGTCGCTGCCGCAGGATCAGGGCGCCCGCCGCGCGGCCACCCTGATCCGCGCCGACCGTCCCTCGGCCCGCAAGGTCATCGTCATCGACGCCGGCCATGGCGGCCACGACCCGGGCGCCATCGGGGCCAATGTCCATGAGAAGGTCGTCACCCTGGCCGCCGCCAAGGCGCTCAAGGCCCGGCTGGAAAAGACCGGCCGCTACACGGTCATCCTGACCCGCGACTCGGACCGCTACGTCACCCTCGAAGGCCGCGTGCAGATCGCCCGCCGCGCCGACGCCGACCTGTTCATCTCGCTGCACGCCGACGCCGGTCCCGAATCGACCAGCGGCGCGTCGGTCTACACCCTGTCCGAAAAGGGCGAGGGGCGGGTCGGCAAGGTGCTGGCCAAGGACGACTGGCTGATGAACGCCTCCCTGACCGGCGGGGACCGCGGCGTCGGCCAGATCCTGCTCGACCTCTCGCAACGGGCCACCAAGAACCGCTCGGCGGTGTTCGCCGAGATGCTGGTCAGCGAGATCTCCGACGTCACCCCGATGCTGCGCCGCAGCCACCGGGACGGCAACCTGATCGTCCTGCTGGCCCCCGACGTGCCGGCCGTGCTGCTGGAGATGGGCTTCATCACCAGCCCCAGCGACGAGGCCCGGCTGAACACCGCCGCCAGCCGCGCCCGGCTGGTGAACAGCATCGGCGACGCCATCGACCGCTGGTTCTCGCGCGACATGAAGATCGCTTCCCGCTGAAGGTATGGGGCGCTGACGAAAAAGGCCGCCGGCCCTTACGGGCGGCGGCCTTTCCCTTGATCGTCTCCGAAACGACCTAGTGCTTCTCGGCTTCCTTGGCCGTATCGTCGGCGGCCTTTTCCGTGCCGTCAGCGGCCTTGTCGACCGTGGCGGCCGTGCCGTCGGCAGCCTTCTCGACCGCCGCGCCGGTGGCGTCGGCGGCGCCTTCGACGTTGGCCTTGGCGTCGCTTGCGGCCGACTCGGCGGCGGCCCCGGTGGCGTCGGCGGCGGCGCCGGCCTTGTCTTCGGTCTTCTGCGAACAGGCGGTCAGCGCCAGCGCGCCGACGGCCAGAGCCGCCAGTACAGTCATACGCATGTGGACGTTCCCTTCGATGATTATCGTTCTGGTTCGTCGTCCGTCGCGTGGCGCTTCGGCGACACCGGCAGCGTGGCACGGGTCACAGCGGCTGGGAAGTCGCCGGTCAGCGTCCTGCCGCATTGGCGCCGTCCCTCTGGCGCGCTAGAGGGAATCCCATGTCGGACAAGAAATCCCGGGGCGTGTGGCCGGTGTTCAACCCACCGGAGCGGTGGGTCGCCGTTTTGGGCATTGGCGTGCTCAGCGTCATCGCCGTGGCCGGCTTCGCCATCGCCATCTATGCGGCCGTCCTGTTCCACGACATGCCCGACGCCGGCGACCTGGTCGACTACCGTCCGCCGACCGCGACGCGCGTCTACGGCTGGGACGGCACCCTGATCGGCGAGTTCTCCAAGGAGCGCCGCATCTTCGTGCCCTACGACCAGATGCCGCCGCGCCTGGTCCAGGCCTTCATGGCCGCCGAAGACCGCAACTTCTTCCACCACAGCGGCGTCGACGTGCAGGGTCTCGGCCGCGCCATGCTGCGCAACGTCGTCAATGTGGTCAGGGGCCGGCGCCTCGAAGGCGGCTCGACCATCACCCAGCAGGTGGCCAAGAACGTCCTCTTGACCAGCGACGCCACCCTCGGCCGCAAGTTGAAGGAGGCCATCCTGGCCCGGCGCCTCGAACAGACGCTGACCAAGGACCACATCCTCGAGCTCTACCTGAACGAAATCTGGCTGGGCTACCGCAGCTACGGCGTCGCCGCCGCCGCCTACAACTATTTCGGCAAGTCGCTCGACAACCTCTCCCTGTCGGAGATGGCCTTCCTGGCCTCGCTGCCCAAGGGGCCCGACAATTACCACCCGATCCGCCAGAAGCAGAACGCCATCGGCCGCCGCAACTGGATCCTCAGCCAGATGGCCGAGCTCGGCTGGGTCAGCCGCGCCGAGGCCGAGGCGGCGATGAAGGAAGACCTCGTCGTCCAGTCGGCCCCGAGCCGCGCCAAGTACAAGGACGCCGACTACTTCGTCGAGGAGGTCCGCCGCCGGGGCCTGGGCACCATGGGCGAGCGCCTGACCGAGGGCGGCTACTACATGCGCACGACGCTGGATTCGAACCTCCAGACGGCGGCGCGGATCGCCCTGATGAACGGGCTGGAGTCCTACGACCGCCGCCACGGCTGGCGCGGGGCCTGGGGCACCACCGATGGCGCGGTGGGCTGGGAAGCCGCCGCCCTGAAGAAATCCCCGCCGGCCGAGCGCCGCGCTTGGCGCGCCGCCGTCGTCGAAAGCGTCGAGGGCGGGGTGCGGGTGCGCCCGGTCAAGGATTATGGCGCTGGCCCGCTGGTTTCCGAGGACGTCGCCTGGGCCCGGGCCGGCAAGGGTCTCAGCCCCGGCGACCTGGTCTTCGTCGAGCCCGACGAGAAGACCGCCGGCGCCTATCGCCTGAAACAGGTGCCCTTGGTCAACGGCGCCCTGGTCGCCATCGAGCCCAACAGCGGCCGGGTGCTGGCCATGGTCGGCGGCTATTCGTTCTCGCTGTCCAACTTCAACCGCGCCACCCAGGCGATGCGCCAGCCCGGCTCGGCCATCAAGCCGTTCGTCTACGCGGCTGCCCTGGAGGGCGACTATACCCCGGCCAGCATGGTCGCCGACGCCCAGATCACCCTCAAGGGGGCGGTCAACGGCGAGGACTGGACGCCCGAGAACTACAACAAGAAATACTACGGCTCGATGCCGCTGCGCCGGGGCCTGGAGCTGTCGCGCAACGCCATGACCGTGCGCCTGGCCCAGGGTGTGGGCATGCGCAAGGTCAGCGACCTGGCCGTCAAGATGGGCGTCACCGACAGCATGGCCCCGGTCCTGGCCATGGCGCTGGGGGCAGGGGAGACCACCCCCCTGAAGATCACCGGCGCCTACGCCGCCTTCGCCAACGGCGGGCGTCGCATCGATCCGCACCTGATCGAGGTCATCCAGGACCGCGAGGGCAAGATCCTGTTCCGGGCCGACAAGCGCGACTGCCCGCGCTGCAACGGCGGCTTCAACGGCGACGAGAGCCCGCGCATCGCCGCCGGCGGCAATCAGGTCATCGACCCGGTCACCGCCTACCAGATCACCTCGATGCTCGAAGGCGTCGTGCAGCGCGGCACGGCCACCCAGGCCCGGGTGCTCGGCCGCCCGATCGCCGGCAAGACCGGCACCACCAACGAATATCGCTCGGCCTGGTTCGTCGGCTACACGCCGCAGATCGTCGTCGGCGTCTTCGTCGGCTTCGACGACAACCGATCCCTGGGCGACGGCGAGGTCGGCGGCGTCGCCTCCCTGCCGATCTTCATCGACTTCATGAAGACGGCCCTCAAGGACGTGCCGGCCACCGAGTTCAAGCCGCCCAAGCAGGCCAAGTTCGCCATGGTCGGCGGCATCCGCGAGGCCTTCCGGCCCGGCACCGAACCGCGCGGCAACGTCGGCATGCCGTCCGGTCCCAAGCCCGAAGGCCCGATCCCCTACGACGGCGCCTTCAACCCGCCGGTCGCCGCCCCGCCGCCGGAACAGAAGCCGCCGCCGAAACCAAAGGTGCCGGACGACCTCAGCGGATTGTATTGAGGCGCGAGCCCCTGTAATCCCGCCCCTCCGCAGCCCATCTGTGCGCGGAACACGTTACGACCGGAGTTTTCCATGAGACCGGATGTCGAGGCCGCCAAGGCCGACATCGAGCAGGCGATCAGCCTGCTCAGGAGGCGACTTTGACTGGGATCCAGCTCTAAGACACCTCGATGAACTGGACGCCCGCTCGGAGGATCCCACCCTGTGGGACCGCCCGTCCGAGGCCCAGGCCCTGATGCGCGAACGCCAGGCGCTGGCGGCCAGGATCGCCACCGTCCGCGCGCTCGAGACCGAGCTCGCCGACGCGGTCGACTACGCCGAACTGGCCGACATGGAGTCCGACGAGGGCGCCCTCGAAGAGGCCCGCGCCCAGCTCAAGGCCCTGCGCGAACGCTCAGACCGCGCCCAGCTGGAGGCCCTGCTGTCCGGCGAGGCCGACGGCAACGACGCCTATGTCGAGATCAACTCCGGGGCCGGCGGCACCGAGTCCTGTGACTGGGCCAACATGCTGCTGCGCATGTACAGCCGCTGGGCCACCGCCCACGGCTACAAGGTCGAGCTGATCGAGGAGACGTCGGGCGAAAGCGTCGGCATCAAGTCGGCCACGCTGCAGGTCACCGGCCCCAACGCCTACGGCTGGCTGAAGACCGAAGGCGGCGTCCACCGCCTGGTCCGCATTTCGCCCTACGACGCCGCCGCCAAGCGCCACACCTCGTTCGCCTCGGCCTGGGTCTATCCGGTCGTCGACGACACCATCGAGATCGAGATCAACCCGGCCGACGTCCGCACCGACACCTACCGCGCCAGCGGGGCCGGCGGCCAACACATCAACAAGACCGACTCCGCCGTCCGCCTGACCCACATCCCGACGGGGATCGCCGTCGCCTGTCAGGCCGGCCGCAGCCAGCACCAGAACCGTGAGGAAGCCTGGAAGATGCTGCGCGCCCGCCTGTACGAACAGGAACTGCAGAAGCGCGAAGCCGCCGCCCAGGCCCTGGAAGACCAGAAGACCGACATCGGCTGGGGCCACCAGATCCGCAGCTACGTCCTGCAGCCCTACCAGATGGTCAAGGACCTGCGCACCAACGTCGAGACCAGCGACACCGACGGCGTCCTCGACGGCGACCTCGACCAGTTCATGGCGGCGTCGTTGGCGCAGCGGGTTGGGGCGACGCGGGACGCCTAGGTCGGCAGCAGCCGCCTCGGGTGGACCCCGTCGACATAGCCCATGAACGGCGGGTGGATCGAATAGCCAAGCAGCTCCCGCGCTCGCTCGGGCAGGGTCGCGGCGATCTCCGGCGGCACGGCCAGGGTCATGTTCTCCAGCTGCCGCGCCCAGCCGGCGCAGTACTGCGGGGTGATGATCAGCCGGGCCTTGTCCGACCGGTTGGCCCCGCCGCGATGCAGCAGCGTGCCCTTGGCGATGGCCAGGGATCCGGCCGGCATGACCATCTTCACCGCGTCGGCCCGCGCGCCGGGATCGCTGTCGTCCAGGCGATAGGCCCCGGTCTGGAAGCTCGTCGGCGCGGCGCTGCCTTCAATCATGCTCTCGCCCCACAGGTGGCTGCCGGGGATGACCTCGGTGGCCCCGTTCAGCGCGGTGGTGTCGTCGATGGCCCAGAAGCAGCTGACGCCCCAGGCCTTGCGCGGCCGGGGGGCCTGGATGCCGCCATCGTCGGTGTGCCAGGGCTGCACCGTCTCGCCGGGGTGCAGGTTGATCGCCAGGCAGGCCGAGAGCAGGCAGGTCGGCCCCAGCTCGGCTTCGGCGAAGGCCAAGGCCAGCGGATGGGTGGCCAGGTCGGCGAACACCCGGCCTTTGGCCAGCAGGGCGTAGACCCGGTTGGTCCGCTCGCCTTCGAAGTCGTTGCGGCCGAACTTGGTGAAATGCGGCTCAAGCGCCGCCCGCAGCTCGGCCAGCGCCCGGTCGTCCAGCACCCGTTCGAAGATGACGAAGCCGCGCTCGTCGTACTCGGCCTTGCAGTCGGCGAACGACCGGCCGCCGAGCCAGGGCAGGGCGACCGCCGCGCTCATCGCGCTAGGGCTTCTTGCGGACGATGGTGTCGAGGCTCCAGACACCGCCGCCGACGCACGCCAGGTAGAGGAACAGGAAACAGTAGAGCAGGGCCGCCTCACCGTGGTTGAGGACCGGATAGAACCCTTGCGCGGGCGGCAGGGCGAACTTCCAGTGGGCCAGGCAGTAGGCCACCGCCATCATGCCCGACAGGACGAAGGCCACCGGGCGGGTGAACAGCCCCAGCGCCAGCAGGCCGCCGCCGACGACTTCGAGCCAGCCGGCCACCAGCAGCATGGTCGGCAACGGATCGGGCGCGCCTTCCTGCGGCACCGGGAAGTGGAAGATTTTCATCAGCCCGTGGGACATGAACGCCAGGGCGGCGACAATGCGCAGGATGCTGAGCACCCGGGCCGACTGCGGAGCGAGAAAGTCCATCAGGTAGTCCCCCTTGTTGATCAGGCCGCCTTCGCCTGAGCATCCGCCATGCGCTGGATCGCGACATAGTCGGTCTTGCCGGTGCCGAGAACCGGCACCTCCTGAACTTTCAGGATCTTGCGCGGCACGGCCAGTTCCGGCGCGCCGATCGACTGGGCGTGCTGCAACAGCGCGTCCACGGCCGCGTCGCGCCGGTCGGTGACCAGCAGCAGCTTCTCGCCCTTCTTCGAGTCGGGCATGGCGATCACCGCATGGCGCTCGTTGGGCCAGACCGCCGCGGCCAGATCCTCGGCGGCGGTCAGGCTGACCATCTCGCCGCCGATCTTGGCGAAGCGCTTCACCCGGCCCTTGATGGTGATCCAGGTGCCGTTGTCGTCGATGGAAACCACGTCGCCGGTGTCGTGCCAGCCGCCGGGCGGGGCGTCGACGCCGCCGTCCTCGCGCAGGTAGCCGGCCATGATGTTGGGCCCCCGGATCAGCAGCTTGCCGCCGCCCGGAATGCCATCGACCTTCTCGACCCGGTACTCCATGCCGGGCAGCAGGCCGCCGACCGTGCCCCGGCGATTGTCGTCGGGCTTGTTGACCGCCACCACCGGCGCCGCCTCAGTGGCGCCGTAGCCCTCCAGGACCGGCACGCCGCCAAAGCGGTCGCGGATCAGGTTGTGGGTCTCGTCGCGCACCTTCTCGGCCCCGCAGACGATAAACTCCAGGTCCGACAGCTCGCCCGGCTCGGCCGACCGCGCGTACTGGTTCACGAAGGTGTCCGTCGCCAGCAGGATCGAGGCTCCGCAGTCCTTGATCAGCGGCGGGATCTGCTTGGTGTGCAGCGGCGAGGGGTACTGGAAGGCCTTCATGCCCGTCAGGACCGGCAGCAGCACGCCGCCGGTCAGGCCAAAGCAGTGGAAGGTCGGCAGGGGGTTGAACATCACCCATTCCGGATCGAGCGGGATGTGTGCGGCGATCTGATAGACGTTGGCCACGAGGTTGGCCTGGCTCAGCACCACGCCTTTGGGGGCGCCGAAACTGCCTGACGTGAACAGGATAACGCCCGGATCATCTGGCTTGGTCTCGGCCAAGAACGCCTTGGGGAAAGCCCCGGCGGTGGCCGCAAAGAGCTTGTCGGCCAGACCGATCTTCTCCCGCACGTCCTCCAGG
>JAQGIK010000074.1 GCA_028291265.1 Caulobacter sp.
ATGCCGGCGGCGGTGACCGCCTGGCGGTAGACGTCGTCGGTGACGTCGCCGGCCGCGTAGACGCCGGGGATGGCCGTCGAGGCGGTGCCGGGCTGGACCTTCAGATAGCTGCCGGCATGCATCTCCAGCTGGCCGGCGAACAGCTCCGAGGAGGGCGCATGGCCGATGGCGATGAAGACGCCGTCGCAGGAAAGGTCGCGGGTCTCGCCGGTCTTCACCGATTTCAGCCGCACGCCGGTCACCCCCATGGGATCGGTTTCGCCGGTCACCTCGTCGAGGACATGGTCCCAGACCGCCGCGATCTTCGGATGGGCGAACAATCGCTCCTGCAGGATCTTCTCGGCCCGCAGCTCGTCCTTGCGGTGCACCAGGGTGACCCTGGAGGCGAAGTTGGTGAGGAACAGGGCCTCCTCGACCGCGGTGTTGCCGCCGCCGACCACGACGACCTCCTTGCCGCGATAGAAGAAGCCGTCACAGGTGGCGCAGGCGCTGACGCCGAAGCCCTGGAACCTGGCCTCGCTGTCGATGCCCAGCCACTTGGCCTGGGCGCCGGTGGCGATGATTACGGTCTCGGCCAGCCATTCCTCGCCGCTGTCGCACTTGATGTGGAAGGGGCGTTTGGAAAGGTCGCAGCTGAGCACGATGTCGCTGACGAACTCGGTGCCGACATGCTCGGCCTGGGCCTTCATCTGGTCCATCAGCCACGGTCCCTGGATGACGTCGGCGAAGCCGGGATAGTTCTCGACGTCCGTCGTGATGGTCAGCTGGCCGCCCGGCTGGATGCCGGCGATCAGCACCGGCTTCAGGAGGGCGCGGGCGGCATAGATGGCGGCGCTGTAGCCGGCGGGGCCGGATCCGATGATCAGGCAGCGGGTGGTGCGGGGCGTGGGGCTCGACATGGGGGCAGATATAGGGTCGATTCCGTTTTGGCGCGATGGGGCAAGAGGACGAGCGATGAGCAAGACCAGCAAGGCCGCCGCCTTCCTGCCGATCGGCATCGGTGTGGGTCTGTCGATGGGCACGGCCCTGGGTGTGGCGATGCACAACATCGGCCTGGGCTTGAGCCTCGGCACGGCGCTGGGCTGCGCCTTCGGGGTCGCGATGATGGCCGCCCAGAAGCGCAAGGACGCCCGGAATGACGGCGGCGGCGACAGCGGCGGCGGGGCCTTCATGACCGATGGCGGTAGCGACAGCAGCTGTTCGAGCGACGGCGGCGGCTCCTGCGACGGTGGCGGAGGCGGCGACTGACGATGCGCTGGCTCGTCATCGCCGTCGTCGCGGCCCTCTGCCTGGGCCTCGGCGCCGGCCTTGGTCTGGTGATTCACCAGCCGCCCATCGGCATCGGCCTGGGCGCGGTGCTGGCGCTGGGTCTGGCGGCGGCAATCGGCCTTCCGCTGGAGCAGTTGCGGTGGGATCGCCGGGACGTGAACGGAGGCGAATGAGCTTCTGGACTTGTTAAGGCGCCCGTCCGAGACTCACCGGTCATGAGCAAGGCGCCCACCATCGAGATCGGCAGTATTGAAATAGCGGGGCGGCCCATCGGGCCGGAGCATCCGCCGTTTGTCATCTGCGAGCTGTCGGGCAACCACAACGGCAGCCTGGACCGGGCCCTGACCATGATCGACGCCGCCGCCGACACCGGCGCCGACGCCATCAAGATCCAGACCTACACCGCCGACACCATCACCCTCGACGTCGACCGGCCGGAGTTCAAGATTCGGGGCGGCCTCTGGGACGGCCGCTCGCTGCATGAGCTCTACCGCGAGGCGCAGACGCCGTACGAATGGCATCCCGCCCTGTTCGAACGGGCGGCCAAACGCGGCGTGATCCTGTTCTCCAGCCCGTTCGACGAGACGGCCGTGGACCTGCTCGCGGGCCTGGATGCGCCGGCCTACAAGATCGCCAGCTTCGAGGCCGTCGACCTGCCGTTGATCCGCTATGCGGCGGCGAAGGGAAAGCCGCTGATCATCTCCACCGGCATGGCCAGTGCCGCCGAGATGGCCGCCGCCCGCGACGCGGCGCTCGAGGCCGGGGCGGCCGGGGTGGTGCTGCTGCACTGCGTTTCCAGCTACCCGGCCACCTTCGCCGACGCCAATGTCCGCACGGTCGCCGACATGGCGACGAAGTTCGGCTGCCCCATCGGTCTCTCCGACCACACGCCCGGCACGGCGGCCTCCGTGGCGGCCGTGGCCATGGGCGCCTGCGTCATCGAAAAGCATTTCACCCTGGCCCGGTCCGACGGCGGGCCGGACGCCGCCTTCAGCCTTGAGCCGGCCGAGTTCGCCGCCCTGGTGCGCGACTGCAAGGACGGCTGGGCCGCCCTGGGCCGGGCTCATTACGACGTGCTGGGCTCGGAGAAGGCCAACATCCAGTTTCGCCGCTCGCTCTATGTCACCGCCGACGTGGCGGCCGGCGAGACCCTGAGCCGGGCCAACATCCGCTCGGTGCGGCCCGGCGCCGGCCTGCCGCCGGCCGAGCTGGACAGCGTGCTGGGCCGGCCCGCCGCCCGGGCCCTACAGCGGGGCGAGCCGCTCAGCCGGGACATGGTCGGTTGAAACTGATGGTCGGCGGGATGCTGGCTGACATCGCGCGAGTAGGCCCGGCGGCCGATGGCGCCGCGCTGCGCGACCTGCGGCAAGGATGGTCGGCCATGTTGAAGGGCTCGTCGGGAGCGGAGGTTCTGGCCCTGGCGGCGGTGTTCCACAGTCGGCTGCCGGAGTCGCAACGCTGGCTGGCCGATGACCTGGTCCGACATCACCCCGAGGCCGGGCCGGAGCGCACCTAGGCCAGCAGTCCCATCACCGCCTCGGCTACCCGGCCGGCGCCCTCGCCGTCGCAGACGTCGGCGGCGGCCAGGGCCATGCCGGTGCGCAGGCGCCCGTCGGCCAGCAGGCGGGCGAGGTCCTCCTCGAAGTGGCCGGCGAAGCCCGGGGCCGCCACCTCCAGGGCCATCACCGCCCCGGCGCTCTCCAGGGCCCGGGCGGCCGGGCGCTGGTTGTCGGCGAGGATCAGCAGCAGGGTCGGCAGGCCCAGCACGCAGCGCTCCCAGCTGCTCGACCCGCCGCCGCCGACGGCCAGGTCGGCCGCCGCGGTCAGGGCGGCCATGTCGCGGCTGTCGATGTGCAGGGTCAGCTGCGGATAGACCAGCGCCAGGGCCCGGACCTTCGACAGGCTGGCGGCGGCCGCGCCCATCACCACATCGATGGCCAGCTCGCCGGTCATCGGCAGCAGCATCTCGAGCGCCCTGGCCGTGACGCCCCCCGGATCGCCCAGGCCCAGCGAAACCAGCAGCCGGCGCGGCGGGGCGCCGGCCGTCCGGCGGGCCAGGGCTTCGGACCGCAGGGCGGCGAACTCAGGGCGCACCGGGGCGCATGCCGGGCCGAGCAGCAGGCGGGCATGGGCCGGCAGCAGGCCGACGTAGTCCTCAGGCTCGCGCGAAGGCCCGCTGTCGAGCACCAGGTCGGCGCCCAGCGGCCGGTCGGCCAGGTCGTCGATGACCAGCACCGGCCGGGCCCCGGCGGCGGCGCGGTGGTCGTCGGCGTCGAGGCCGTAGTGGTCGAAGACGACGAGGTCGGCGGTGGCCGTACGCACGGCGGCGACGATGCGGGCGCCTTCCGTCGAGGCCGCCCAGACCCGGTGGATGTCCGGCGCGAAGGCCTCGAGCACGGCGGTCACCGCCGGCGGGCAGAGGAAGCTGACCGCCACCCCCCGCGCCTGCAGCGCCCGCGCCAGGGTCAGGGACCGCATCACATGGCCACCGCCGACCTCGGGCCCGGCGTTGCAGACGAACAGGACGCTCATGCCCGCCGGTCGCCGCCGTAGGTCATCAGCTCCGGCCGGCCCCGCACGAAGGCGCGGACGGCGTCGGATGTGAAGGCCCGGTCCTTCGGATAGAGGGCGTCGTAGACGGCGGCGGTGAAGGCGTAGTCGTCGGGCCGGTCGACGGTCCAGCGCACCTCGCCCTCGTCGACCGGCTGGCTGTGGTAGGCGAGGCGGAACTCGCCCGGGCGGTTGTAGATGCCCCAGGTGACGTGTTCGCGCTCCTCGGGGGCGGCGGCCAGCTCGCCGACCCGGCGCAGGGCGGCGGCGGTCATCACCTCGACGTCGAGGCCCTTGGGAAAGGTGCGGTGGGGCGGGGTGTTGCTGGCGTAGTCGGCGCCGCTCTCCGCGAAGACGGCGATGGTCTCGTCGATGACGTCCGGATCGGCGAAGGGGCAGTCGGCGGTCAGCCGCACGACGGTGTCGGCGGGGTAGGCGGACAGCGCGCCGAGGAAGCGGGCCAGCACGTCGTCGAGCGGTCCGCGATGCACGTCGATGCCCTCGCGGCGGGCGCATTTTTCGATGACGTCGTCGCCGGGGTTGGCGCTGGTGGCGACGACGATGCGGTCGATCCTGCGCGACCGCGACAGCCGTTCGATCTGCCGCACCAGCATCGGCGCCCCGGCCAGCGGCATCAGCACCTTGCCCGGCAGCCGGGAGGAACTCATGCGGGCCTGGAGGATGGCGAGGATCATCGGTGGAAGGCTAGGGCGCGTCGGCCCGAGCGTCCATGCGCTGGAGGATCTCACCCGCCAGCCGGTCGGTCTCGCGCAGGGGCTCGTAGGTCCAGCCGTGGAAGGCGCCGCCCCAGGGGCGGGCCGCGCCCTTGGCTTCCAGCTCCTCGTGCAGCAGGCGGAACTTCAGGCTCTGGCCGTCCATCTTGACGATGAACACCGGCTTGCCGGTGCTGGCCGCCTCGGTGGCCATGTTGGCGCTGTCCTCGGTGACCAGGATGTAGTCGGCGGCGCCTAGGAAGGCGAAGTAGGGGTTGTCGCCCTCGCCGTTCCAGATCACCCCGGGCAGGGCGCGCAGGCGGGCGGTCAGCAGAGCCTTGGCCGCTTCGGGCGTGCGCCGCGAGAAGGTCAGCATTAGCGAGCCGCCCTCCTGCTCCAGGGCGTACTGCAGCTCGTTGGCGATCGCCGCCGCCCGCTCCGGCGACAGGTCGAAGCCGCGCGACTTGCCGCCGATCAGCACCGCGACGCGCGGGCGGGGCAGGGGGTCGAGCAACTCGGCGAACTTCGGATACTCCGCCTCGAGCCGATCGGGCGTCACCCGATGGGGCGCGCCGGTGATCGGGAAGACGTTGTCGCCGGTCAGGCGGTCGTGCTTGGGCGGGGCGACCAAGTCGAACATGGTCGTCGGCACGCGCGGGTCCTGGGTCTGGACCACATAGGTCTTGCCCTTCGACCAGGCCTTGACCCGGAT
>JAQGIK010000079.1 GCA_028291265.1 Caulobacter sp.
TGTCCCCGCTCGGGACCAAGAGGCACAAGGGATACGCGCGCATGTCAGGCACAATCCGAACCGGCTGCGGCGGCTGGACCTTCGAGCCCTGGCGCGGGGTCTTCTTCCCGCCGACCGTCAAGCAGAAGGACGAGCTCGCCTATATGAGCCGCCAACTGCGCTCGATCGAGATCAACGGCACCTACTATTCGACCTTCAAGCCCGACAGCTGGAAGAAGTGGCGCGACGAGACGCCGGACGGCTTCGTGTTCGCGGTCAAGGGCAGCCGCTTCACCACCAACCGCAAGGTGCTCAGCGAGGCCGGCGAATCCCTCGAACGCTTCATGGGCCAGGGGCTGAGCGAACTGGGCGACAAGCTGGGGCCGATCTTCTGGCAGTTCGCCAATTCCAAGAAGTTCGACCCGGAGGACTTCGAGGGCTTCCTCAAGCTGCTGCCGAAATCCCAGGACGGCGTCGCCCTGCGCCACGCCGTCGAGGTGCGCCACGACAGCTTCTGCACCCCGGACTTCCCGGCCCTGCTGCGCAAGTACGGCGTCGCCAACATCTACGCCAAACACCAGACCTATCCGGAGATCGCGGACGTCACCGCCGACTTCGTCTACGCCCGCCTGCAGACCGGCAGCGACGACTGCGAGACAGCCTATCCGCCCAAGGAGCTCGACCAGTGGGCGGACCGCCTGAAGACCTTCGCCGCCGGCGATGTTCCCGCTGATCTGCCGGTCGTCGATCCGGCCCACAAGCCGGTCTCAAAACCGCGCGACGTGTTCGCCTACATCATCCATGAGGGCAAGGTGCGGGCGCCGCATGGCGCCGTGGCGCTGCAGAAGCGGGTGGACGGATAGACGCGACCAAAGCACGACCTCAACAGACGGAAAACACGACCCGAACCGACTGCAGACACGACCCCGGCCCCTGCCAAACATGACCCGGGATGTACCTTTATCCCATTGATTTAATTATGTTATTTTCAGTGTCATTCTGCTAGAATGGCTGCGAACGGCGCGTCTAGCGCCATTCCTTGCCGGCCGCCCAGGCGGCGCGGGTCGTCAGCAGGTTGCCGACCGAACGGCCGTCCTGCAACGCGCACAGGGCCCGCCCGTCGGCCTGCAGCTGGCAGTCCACCGTCTGGCTGAAGGCGACGGCCATCAACGTGCCGCGCGGGTTCTCGTCGGTGTTGGAGGCCCGCTGGGTCCCGTTGGCGGCGGGAGCATCGGCCAGGGTCAGCCGCACCCAGGTGTCGGGGGTGGCGCCGAGGGCCACGCAGAGGGTGGCGCCGTCCTCGACCTGCAGCACCGGGCCATGCAGCACGCCGGCCGCCGGCGCTTGGGCGGTACAGACGCTGCCGCTGGCGGCCTCGGCGTGACCGGCCATCCCGACGAGGAATCCGGCGCCGGCGAGGGCGGTGAAGGCAAGAACGGCTTTGGAGAGATAGGACACGGCAGGACGCCCACGACGGTTACATCGATGAAGCGCGCGGACCCGGGCTTTGTTCCCCCGCTGTTCCGAAGGGTTAGCGGGAGGTAAAGATCGCCGCGACCGCCGCCTCGTCCAGCATACGGAAGGCGCCCGGCGCCAGATCATCGGGCAGAACCAGTCCCCCGACCTGGTCGCGGTGCAGGGCCTCGACGTGGTTGCCGACGGCGGCGAACATCCGCCGCACCTGGTGGTAGCGGCCCTCGTGGATGGTCAGGTGGGCCGAGGTCGGCGAATGGACGTCCAGCTCGGCGGCCAGCAGCGGCTTGTCCTCGCCGTCCAGCATCAGGGTTCCGGCCGCGAACACCGCCGCTTCCGACCCGTCCATCGGCCGGGCCAGGGTGACCAGATAGCGCTTGGGCAGGTTCGAGCGGGGCGAGATGATCCGGTGCAGTAGCTCGCCGTCGTCGGTCAGCAGCAAGAGGCCGCTGGTGTCCTTGTCCAGCCGCCCGACCGTCGAGATGGCCGGCTCCCGCGCCTTCCAGCGCTGCGGCAGCAGGTCGTAGACCAGCGCCCCGACCTCCTTGTGCGAACAGGTCACTCCCAGCGGTTTGTGCAGCATCAGGGCCAGACCCGGCGGCGGGTCGAGCGGGGCGCCGCGCACGGTCATCCGGCTCGGCAGGTCGCGGGAGACGAGGACTTTGGCGTCGCCCTTCCTGATCGCTTGGCCGTCGAGCACGACCTGGCCGGCGGCGGCCAGGGCGGCGATCTCCCGGCGGCTGCCATAGCCCATGTTGGCCAGCAGGCGGTCCAGGCGAACGGCAAGCGGTTTTGGGATCACTTGCGGGCCTCGTAGACCTTGTAGCCGCCGGCCTCGCCCTGCAGGTTCACGGCCTTGAAATGCTCGCCGAGCACGGCTTCGTAGGGCAGGTGGCGGTTGGCGACCAGCCAGCAGGTCCCGCCCTTCTTCAGCGCCCCGGCGGCCCGGCGGATGAAGACCTGGCCCAGGGCCCGGTCCTCGGCCCCGGCGTCGTGGAACGGCGGGTTCATGACCACGAACTCCAGGTCGGCCAGCGCCGGCTCGGTCCCGCGCAGGTCGGCCCAGTGGAAGGTCGCGCGGGCGTCGGTGACGTTCTGGCGGGCGGCGTCGATAGCCCGGCGATCAATGTCGACGAGGGCCAGGGTGGTGACGGCGGCGCTCTCCAGCACCTTGTTCGCCAGCAGGCCGATGCCGCAGCCGAAGTCGGCGCCGGGCCCCTTGAAGGCCGGCAGCTTGCTGAGCAGCAGGGCCGTGCCGGCGTCGATCCGGTCCCAGCTGAAGATGCCGGGCTGGGTGCGGCCGAGGCCTTCGACCTCACGCGGCGCCGACTCGGCCATGGCGGCATCGACGGCCGCCAGGTCGGCCGGGCGGCGCACGTGGCAGATGCGGTGGTGGCGCTTGGCGCTCTCGTTGAACGCGGCCCCCAGCAGGGCCAGGTCGCCGGCCAGCCGCGTGCCGCCCTTGTCCTTGGGGGCCATGGCGATCAGCCGCCCCTCGGGGCTGAGCGCCTTCAGCGCCGCCGCCAGGGCGCCGCGCCGTTCGACGGTGGCCGGCGGGGCCAGCATGACGATCTCGGCGAGGCTGGTGGGGGCAAACGCCTCCAGCGCCTGCGAGCCGGGGACGAGCGGCGAGGTCTGGACGGCGCCGGCCGGAACATCGGCGAGGGCGAGCGGGGGATGGCCGAAGACGGCGGTGGTCGACATGCCGGGGGCTGTAGCCCGGACCGTCGGCGGGTTACAATGGCGTGTGTCCCTTCGCCTGCCCCAGAGCCTGACCGGCCCCTCCGTCTCCGACCGCGCCCACAGCGCCCTGGAGGCCGAACTGGCCGGCGAAAGCGCCAGCGCCCTCGGCCGCCTGGGCAAGGCTGTCGAACAGGCCCTGGCCGCCTTGCGGGAGCAAGCGGACGACCCCGGCCGCCTGAAGGCCGCCGCCGACGCCGTCTGGCGCTACTTCGTGCAGCGCGAGGTGATGGGCCTGCGCGACCACCGCCCCGCCATCCGCGACTACGCCATTCCCAGGCCGGTGCTGCTCCGGCTCGGCGCCGCCTAGGCCGCCATCCGGGCGCGGTCCGGATAGAAGCGGTCCATCATCCGCTCGACATAGGCGACCAGGGTCGGCAAGGCCTCGAACCGCGGGCGCAGCGGGCAGTCGAACCAGGGGTTCAGGGTCGTCGCCAGGATGGAGAAGACCACCGCTTCGGAGCCCGTCGGCCGGTCGCCGAACAGGAAGGGCTTGTCGCCCAGGGTCAGGGCGATGGCGTTCAGCGACCGCTCGCCCAGCCAGGCGATCTCGGCCTCGCTGTGCCGGCCGACGCCGACCGCCTTGAGGTTGGCGGCCACCGCCTCGAGCAGGCCCGCCTTCAAGGTTTCACGCATGGCCTCCGGCGCCTGGTCGAACCAGTGGGCCGGCCCCTTGGCGAAATTGTTCGGGTCGAGGAAGCGGAAATGGGCCCCGACCCAGCCCAGGTGGTTTTCGGCCATCCGCTCCAGCGCCCAGGCCTGGGCCCGCTGTTCGGGGGTCAGGCCGGCGTCGAGATCGACCCCGTACTTGCCCTCGATATGGGCGCGGATGAAGGTCGAGTCGGCGATGGTTTCGCCCTCGTCGACGATCCAGGGGACCTGGCCCTTCGGCGAGTCCTCGCGGCGGCCGGGCCGCTTGTCGTAGGCCAGGTCGGCCAGCTGCAGCTGGATCTCGGTCTTCATGGCGTAGGGGCTGACCTCGGGCAGGCCGAAGCCCTGGCCGGCGACGTAAAGCGTGATCATGGGCGTCCTCCTTGGATGCCCCCATCGATAACCGCCCCCTGCTGACAGCCTGCTGTCAGCATGCGAAGGTAGGACCCATGCGCCGCGCCGACCGCCTGTTCCAGATCATCCAGATTCTCCGCCGCGCCTCCGGGCCGGTGACGGCCAACGCCATGGCCGCCGAGCTGGAGACCTCCAAGCGCAGCGTCTACCGCGACATCGCCGCCCTGATGGCCCAGCGGGCCCCGATCCGCGGCGAGGCCGGGGTGGGCTATGTGCTCGACGCCGGCTTCGACATGCCGCCGCTGATGCTGACCGCCGACGAGGTCGAGGCCGCCGTGCTGGGGGCCCAGTGGGTGGCCAGCCGCGGCGATCCGGCCCTGGCCCGCGCCGCCCAGGACCTGGTCGCCAAGATCGCCGCCACCGTGCCCGAGCACCTGCGGCCGATGATCCTCGATCCGGCCAGCCGCACCCCGCCCAACTTCGCCAACACCCCCGACAACCTCGACATGGCCCAGCTGCGCGCCGCCATCCACGGCGGCCGCAAGGTCGAACTGACCTATGCCGACGAGCAGGGGCGGGAGAGCCGTCGCGTCGTCTGGCCGATCGCCGTCGGCTACCGAGACACCACCCGCAACCTGATCGCCTGGTGCGAGATGCGCACCGACTTCCGCAATTTCCGCACCGACCGGGTGGTCGAGGCCGCCTTCCTCGAGGACCGCTATCCCGAACGTCCGCCGATCCTGCGGGCCCGCTGGCGCCGGGCGATGGACGAGATGCGGGCCAAATGGCGGCTGCACGCGGGCCATACCGACGGGTAGTTGACAGTGTAAGTTTTTAAACAGAACTTACCGGCCGTTTCGTCAGGAGCCTCCCATGTCCGACCGCAAGGTCTGCCTCGTCGTCGGCGCCGGCATCGGCGTCGGCGGCTCCATCGCCAAGGCCTTCGCGGCCGAAGGCATGGCGGTCGTGATGACCCGCCGCCCGCGCAATCTCGACCAACTGGAAGCGCTGGCCGCCGAAATCCGCGCCGGCGGCGGCGAGGCCCACGCTATGGGCGTCGACGCCCGGGACGAGGCGGAGATGACCGCCCTCTTCGACCGCATCGAGACGGAGATCGGCCCGCTGGAGGTGGTGGTCTTCAACATCGGCGCGAACGTCCATTTCAACGTCCGCGAGACGACGACGCGGGTCTACACCAAGGTCTGGGAGATGGCCGCCCTGGCCGGCTTCCTGACCGGGCGCGAGGCGGCCCGGGTCATGGTCCCGCGCGGTCGCGGCAGCGTCCTCTTCACCGGCGCCACCGCCAGCGTCCGGGGCCGCGAAGGCTTTTCCGCCTTCGCCGGCGCCAAGCACGCCCTGCGCGCCCTGGCCCAGAGCATGGCCCGCGAACTGGGGCCCCAGGGCATCCATGTCGCCCACATCATCTGCGACGGCAGCATCGACGGCGTCTTCACCCGCGAGCGCATGCCCGACGCCGACCAGCGGCTGGCCCGCGGTGAGATCCTCGACCCCGACGAGATCGCCCGCAACTATGTCTGGCTGCACAACCAGGGCCGCTCGGCCTGGACCTTCGAGATCGACCTGCGCCCCTGGACGGAGACCTGGTGATGGCAAAACAACTGGATTTCATTTTCGATTTCGCCAGCCCCAACGCCTACATGGCCGCCATGGTCCTGCCCGGCATTCTGGAGCGCACCGGCGCCACCCTGAACGTCATCCCCTGCCTGCTGGGCGGCCTCTTCAAGGCCACCGGCAACCAGGCCCCCTTCACCGCCTTCGGCGGCATCAAGGGCAAGATGGACTACGAGATGCTGGAGAGCCGGCGGTTCGTGGCCAGGAACCGCCTGACGAAGTTCCGCATGAATCCGCACTTCCCGATCAACACCCTGCTGATCATGCGCGCCTTCGTCGCCGCCGGGCTGGAGGGCGTCGGCGAGCGCTACATGGAGGTGGTGTTGAAGGCCATGTGGGAGGACGGCCAGAACATGGGCGACCCCGACGTCGTGGCCAGGGTGCTGACCGAGGCCGGCCTCGACGCCGCCGCCCTGTTGGCCCGCGCCCAGACCGACGAAGCCAAAGGCATCCTGCTGAGCAATACGACCGCCGCCGCCGACCGCGGCGCCTTCGGCATCCCGACCTTCTTCGTCGAGGGCGAAATCTTCTTCGGCAAGGAGCGGCTGGGGCAGGTCGAGGACGAGCTGGCGGGGTAGCGGGCTCCGCGCCCGGCAACTCTCCGCCCTTGGGGCGGAGGACAGGTTTGGAGCGCGAGCGACAAACCAGGAGGCGGGACTTCCACCGGCGGTCGTGAGCTCTGTCAGCGGACGCCGGCGTGTAAGGGAACGCGCCTATCACCCACCAGACTTGCCCCCCTCCTGCTTTGTCGCTCACGCTCCAAAGCGGTCCGCCCCCCGCAAGCGGGGGGAGAGTTGGTTGGGCTCACCACCGCCGCCCTCGCCTAATCCACGATGGCGTGCGGCAGATAACGACTCATGTTCTTGGTCACCGGCCCTGAGTCCTCGCGGATGCCCATGCCGGCCGCTTCGGTTCCGACGATCCAGGCGCCGATGACGGGGTAGTTCCCATCGACCTTCGGCGGCTTGCAAAGCGCCTGGCGGATCCAGCCCTCGGCGCCGTAGCCCTGGTCGAGCACCGGCTCGGCGACGCCCGCCTCGACCAGCTCGATGTTGGCCCCCTCGCGGGAGAACAGCGGCTTGCGCACATAACTTTCGCCCAGCGCCGCCGCGCCCGGATCGTCCTCGAACCAGGCTTCCAGCAGGTTGGGGTGGCCGGCGTGGCGCTCCCACAGCATCGGCAGCAGGCCCTTGTTCGACAGCAGGCTCTTCCAGGCCGGCTCAAGGAACTGGGTCTTCGAGGCGGCGACGTTCTCTGCGTAGTCCTCGCGCAGCATCATCTCCCAGGGATAGAGCTTGAACACCGCCTGGATGATGTCGTTCTGCTCGTCGACGAACCGCCCGTCGGCGTCCAGCCCGATATCGTGGATCGACACGAACTTCGGGGTCAGCCCCGCCTGCACGGCCAGGTCCTCGAGGAACTTCACCGTCTGGCGGTCCTCGACATGGTCGGGGTCGCTGGAGAAATGCACATAGCCGCCGTTCGGGAAGATGCTCCCGAAGCGGTCGCGCAGCTTCTCGAACAGGCTGTTGAACTGGTCGGCTCCGGCCGGCAGCGAGCCGTCCTTGATCCGCGCCTCCAGCCACAGCCACTGGAACACCGCCGTCTCGAAGATGCTGGTCGGGGTGTCGGCGTTGTACTCGTAGAGCCTGGGCGGGCCTTTGCCGTCATAGGCGAAATCGAACCGGCCATAGAGGCTGGGATCGCCCCGCGTCCACGTCTCCGCCACATAGTCGCGGTGCGCCTCGGGGATGGCCAGGCGGGCCATGATCCGCTCGCTCTTCACCGCCTCGCCGACGAAATCGAGGCACATCGCGTGCAGCGATTCCGCCGCCGTCTCGATCTCCTCGGCCTGGGCCAGCGTAAAGCCGTACCAGGCGCTTTCGTCCCAGTACTGTTGGCCGTCCATGTGGTGGAAGGTGAAGCCGACACGCTCGGCCTCCTCCTTCCAGTCCCAGCGCGGCTGGATGGAATGACGGATCAAGCTATTGCTCGTCCTTCTTCACCGGGACCTTTTCGGGGCCCTCGATGCGCAGGGCCGGGGCCTCGAGCTTGAGGGCCTCGTCCTTGGGGGCCATCAGCCGTTCCAGCACCTCGTGGGCGTTGGTTTCGCCGGGCAGGATGCCGGCCGTGCGCAGCTTGGCGTCGAGGTCGGCGCCGGTGCGGCGGTCCTCGATCTCGCCGGCGGCGCGGAACTTCTCCTCGTTGATCGCCTGGCGTTCCTTGATGCGTTTCAGGCTGTCGGCGGCCGAGCCGACCGTCGAGCTGGCGCTGCCGCTGCGGGCGACGATGGCCGACTGGGCGCGCTGGACGCTGTCGTTGACCTTCACCACCTCGATCTCGCGCCGCAGGGCTTCGATCTTGCTGTCGGTCTGGCCGATGATCACGCGCAGCTTGTCCTCGGCGGTGCGCAGCTGGACCACCTGTTCGGACTTCTGGGTCGCGTCGCGTTCCAGGTCGGCGATGCGCTGGGCCACTTCCAGGGCCAGGGCCTGGTCGCCCTTGGCCATGGCGGCGCGGGCCGAGGCTTCGTACTTCTGGGCCTGCTGGGCCAGCTGCGTGCCTTCGCTTTCCAACATCCGGCGGCGGGCGACGAGGCCGGCCATGTCGTCCCGGGCCTTGGCCTGGGCGGTGTCGGCGTCGCGGATCTCCTGGTCGAGGATGCGCAGGGCGTTGGTGTCGATCACCGCCTGGGCGCCCTCATGGACCGAGCCGCGGAAGAGGGCGGAAAACTTGTTCCAGATGGACATGATGTCTTCTCCCTAGCGCTTGGCGTTCTTGAAGCTGTCGCGCAGGTCCGAGGCCGCGTCGATGGCGTTCTCGGCGAGGGTGCGCAGTTCGATGAGGATGGTCTGCAGGCTGGTCTTGGCGGCGATCTCGCCGAACAGCTCGTAATAGTCGCGGTCCTCGATGGTGGTGACCCCGAAGTTGGACAGCGGCACCAGCTTCTGGGCCTTCAGCAGGAACAGGTTGAACTCGTTCCTGTCCTCCTGCTCGTCGACCGGCCAGAGCACGACCGAGACGACGATCTGCTGGGGGCCGGCGCTGACGTAGATCGGCAGGTCGCCGTATTCGCACATGGTGACCAGCAGCACCGGATCGGCGCCTTCGATCACCTGGGCCTTGAGTTCGCCCTCGCGGATCAGGGCGCTGTAGTCCAGCTCCCGCTTGAGCGCGTGGATGGACCACGCCGTGTCGATCACCTGATCCATGGGCCGGATGCCTTTCGATGCGCCGCCGGTCATGCCGGGGGCGCTGCTGGAGTCTATCACGATGGCCCGCACGGCGTTCTGAATGTCCGCCTTGCAAGCCGCCGGCGCCCAGACTTCCATCTTCACGAACCCCGCGCGTTTGCGGGCCTCGCGCCATTCGCGGGTCCGGGTGACGGCTTTGTCCGCTCGGGTGGGAGCCATGGGCATGCGTTCAAGGTATGCGTACCATGAACGCTTGACAAGGGGGTTTGGAGAGCGTCGTATTGCGACATGGCGCAAGGAGGCGTCTCATCTTGCCTAGTAGGGCCTTGGCTACCGAGCCATCACGACGTTCTGGCGCAACTTCGCAAACATTGTGCTGCCGCGCGGGTCAGGCCAGTCTCCGCGCCGATCATGTTCGCGTGAGGATCCGCTGATGTTCGGCAAGCTGTTCGGGCGCAAGGACGACGCGGCCTCCGCCGACCACCTGGCCGTGGTCCGCAACATCACCGTCGGGCGGACGATCCGGCTGGACCCGCTGGCCTGGCGGCGGCTCGGCGCCGAAGCCAGTTTCAAGATGGATCGCGACACGCTGGAGATCACCGCCCAGGGCCTGATCAAGCTCGACGCCGGCGGCTATGTGCATCGCTTCTACACCGACGACCATCTGATGTTTCAGGCGGTCAGCGACGAGAAGGACGGCAGCGACGCCAACGACTTCACCCTGTTCGTCCCCTGGCGCAGCGAATACCCGGCCAGCGGCCAGGAGAAGCGGCTGTGGAACGACCGGCTGCAGGACCCGGTCTGGATGGAAGACGACCTGCCGGCCTTCCAGCGCTTCTGGTTCGCCGAGGACGAGGGCCGCCAGCCGCCGGTCAGCTTCTGGGAAGACATCTTCGACGATCGCGCCGCGCTGGCCCCCTACGCCCGCATCTTCCAGACCTGCATGCTCTATGCCCGCGACCTTGGCGGCGAGGGGCGCGAACTGCTGCTCGCCATCGCCATGGAACCGGAAAAGGGCGGCGAGCTGACCCACGAGATCATGGTCGGCGTGCCGCTGGCCATCGGAGAGTTTTCGGCCTGACCGGCCGCCTTTTTAGTTTAACGCCCATCCGGGCGGCGGAACCGGTATCCACCTCCGCCTGATGGGCTTGGCAGTTCTAACGGGAGGGAACCCGCATGTACTTCGACTTCTTCACATTCGGCGTCGGCGCCCAGTATTTCCTGGTCGCCTTCGTCGTGGCCGGGGTGCTCGCCCTGGCCTTCAAGGTCATCTACCAGTGGGTGACCCCCTACAAGGAAACCGACCTGATCAAGCAGGGCAACGTCGCCGCCGCCGTGGCGCTCGGCGGGGCCCTGATCGGCTACGTCCTGGCCCTGGCCTCGGCCCTGGCCCACACCACCAGCCTGCCCGAACTCATCGCCTGGGGCGTGCTGGCCGGCGTCATCCAGATCGTCGCCTTCACCATCGTCCGCCTGATCTTCCTCAAGGACGTCAAGGCGCGGATCGAAGCCGGCGAGATGGCCACGGCCGTCTACCTGGCCAGCATCAACATCGCGGTCGGCCTGATCAACGCCGCCAGCATGACCTCTTAGGGGCGCAACAGCCATGATGCGATCCAGATCCCTCACCCTGACCAGCCTGATGGCCGGCGCTTCGCTGAGCCTCGGGGCCTGTGACGGCACGCCGAATGTCTCGCAGGCCGAGGCCCAGCTCAACAAGGACCCGGTCGAGGCCTTCGCCTACGCCAGCCTCGACCAGTGCAAGGCCGAGGACAAGGTCAGCGACGAGGAGTGCGACAAGGGCTACGCCGCCGCGGTCAAGGACAACGAGACGGCGGCGCCCCGCTATTCCGAACAGGCGTCCTGCGAAGACGTCTACGGGGCCGGCCAGTGCGTGCCGCGCAGCCAGGCGAACGGCCACGGCAGCTTCTTCACCCCGCTGCTGACCGGCTTCATCATCGGCCGGATGCTCGACGGCGGCGGCTATCGCGGCACCGGCCTCTACCGGCGCGACGAGCGCTACGGCGGCGGCTACTACACCGGCTGGGGCGGCCGGGTGAACCACGACTACTCGACCGGCCGCACCACGGTCGGCCGCCAGGGCATCGACCCGCCGTCGGCGGTGCGCAACGCCCCGGCCCGGGTGCAGAGCCGCAGCACGGTGGTGTCACGCGGCGGCTTTGGCGGCGGCGGGCGCTCGTTCGGCGGCGGTCGCGGGGGCTGAGGCCTTTTGGCGAGGGGCTTGACCGACCCAAGGTCAGCCCCTCCCCTTTCTCCCCCAACAAGGGAGACCCGCCATGACCTTCGCCGCCGACGACCTGATGTACCGCCCGGGCCTGATGAAGGGCCAACGCATCCTGATCACCGGGGGCGGCACCGGCCTGGGCAAGGTGATGGCCGAGGGCTGCATGATGCTGGGGGCCGACGTCTACATCTGCGGCCGGCGCGGCGGGGTGCTCGAAGAGACCGCCGCCGAACTGATGGCCGCCCACCCGGACGGCGGCAAGGTCACCGGCATCGCCTGCGACATCCGGGTGCCCGAAGCCATCGCCGACATGATCGACACCATCTGGGCCGAGGGCCCGCTTACCGGCCTGGTCAACAACGCCGCCGGCAACTTCATCAGCCGCACCGAAGACCTCTCGCCGCGCGGCTTCGACGCCATCTCGAACATCGTCTTCCGCGGCAGCTTCTTCGTGACGCTGGAGTGCGGCAAGCGGTGGATCAAGGAGGGCATTTCGGCCTCGGTGATCTCCATCCTGACCACCTGGGTGTGGAACGGCGGGCCGTTCACGGTGCCCAGCGCCATGTCCAAGGCGGGCTTGAACGTCATGACCCAATCCCTGGCCGTCGAATGGGGTCCGAAAGGCATCCGCTTCAATGCCATCGCGCCCGGCCCCTTCCCGACCGAGGGCATGAGCGCCCGCCTGAACCCCGGCGAGAGCGCCTATGGCGACATGCGCGGCAATCCGCTCGGCCGCGTGGGCGAGATGCGCGAGCTGGCCAATCTGGCGGTCTATCTGTTGCACCCGCTGTCGACCTATGTGAACGGCCAGACCATTGCGATCGACGGGGCGGCCTACAACGCCTCGGGCGGCAACTTCGCGCGGATGACCGAATGGGGTGACGAGCAATGGGCCCAGGCGACGGCGGCGATCCGGGCGACCAACGACAAGGACCGGGCCAAGCGCACGGTGTGAGCCCGCGCGAACGGCTGACCGTTAGGCTGGTGCTGTTGTCGCCGGAGAACCGGCTGCTGCTGCTGAACTTCGACGACGGACGCTACGCCGGCTGGTGCACGGTCGGCGGTGGCGTCGACGAGGGCGAGAGCCTGATCGAGGCGGCGCGGCGCGAGCTGCTGGAAGAGACGGGCCATGCGGAGGCCGAGTTCGGGCCGGTGGTCTGGTGGCGACAGCACGACATGCTGGTCGAGGGCGAAGAGCGCCGGCTGGTCGAGCACTACTTCATCGTCCGCGTAGGGCATGAGGCGTTGTCCGACCACGGATGGACCGACCTGGAACGAAAAGTGGTGAAGGCGATGCGCTGGTGGTCGGTCGAGGAGATCGCCGCCAGCGCCGAGGCGATCTATCCGGGCGGACTGGCGGGGCATCTGCGGGCGCTGTTGGCGGGAGATATCCCCGCCGAACCGATCATGATGCCGAATAACCTCCCTCCCCTTCTGGGAGGGACGGCTAGGCCTTGATACCGAGCGCCTCGAGGGCTTCCGCGCGGATGCCCTTGTAGTCGACCTTGCCGTTGGGGGCGCGGACGACCGGGGCCAGGACCAGCGCCCTGGGCGTCTTGTAGTCGGCCAGGCGGCCCTTCAGGTGGGCGGTGAAATCGGCAAGCGTCAGGTTCACACCGTCCCGCACATCAACCACGGCGCAGACCTTCTCCCCGAACCGCGCGTCGGGAATGCCGACCACCACCGCGTCCTTCACATCCGGATGCAGCTTCAGCGCCTCCTCGACCTCTTCGGGAAACACCTTCTCGCCGCCCGTATTGACCACCTGCGAGCCGCGCCCGAGCAGCTTCATGGTGCCGTCGGCGTTGACCTCGGCGAAGTCGCCCGGCAGCGACCAGCGCCGGCCTTCGAACTCGCGGAAGGTCTTGGCGCTCTTTTCGGCGTCCTTGTAGTAGCCGGTCGGGATGAAGCCGCCGACCGCCACCAGGCCGCGCTCGCCGGAGCCGGCCTCGACCCGCGTGCCGTCTTCCTTGAAGACCGCCGAATTGGGCCCGACGAGGAACTGCGCCGTCCCGGCCTCGGCCCCCTTGGTCGACTGCGAGCCGCCCAGGCCCACCGCCTCGGACGAGCCCAGAGAATCGAAGATCACGCAGCCTTCCGGCAGATGCGCCAGCAGCCCCTGCTTGTTCTCGAAGGACCACACCGTCCCCGACGAGCCGAGCCGCTGAACCTTCGACAGGTCCCAGCGGCCCGGGCTGGCGTTGAGGGTGTCGAGCATCGGCGCGGCGAAGGCCATGCCGACGATGGAGACGCTGTTGGCGCCGGTCCGCTCGACCTCGTTCCACAGCTCGATGGGGTCGAACCGCCGCGAGGGCAGGCTGACGATGCAGCCGCCGCCGGTCAGGGCCCCGAAGCTGCCGAACTGCGCCGTGCCATGCATCAGCGGGCAGGCCACCACCACCACGCTGGGCGGCGGCAGGACGATGTCGCCGGCTCTGCCCGTCGTCACCCGCACCGCGGCCTCGGCCGGGGTTTCGAGCGGCGGGATGCCGGCCGCGACGTTGCCGCCGGCCCCCAGCACCTGGAAGAGGTCGTCCTGGCGCCACATCACCCCCTTGGGCATGCCCGTGGTGCCACCGGTATAGAGCAGCAGCAGGTCGTCGCCGTCGCGGCCCCAGGGTCCCACGGTCCGGTCGGCGCCGGGCGCGGCGATGGTTTCATAGTCGGCGGCGAAGGCCGGCGTGGCGTGACCAGGCTCGGCGACGCCGATCCAGGTCTTCACCTTGGGCAGGCGCGCGCGGATCGCCTCGACCTGGGGCGCGAACGAGGCGTGGAAAACGACGGCCTCGGCGTCGGCGATGTCGAACAGGTACCAGAGCTCCTCCGGTCCATAGCGATAGTTGGTGTTGACCGGCGCGAGGCCGGCCTTGAAGGCGGCGTAGTAGGTCTCGAGGTATTCCGGCGCATTGTAGAGATAGGCCGCCACCTTCGACTGCTGGCTCAGCCCGGAGTCGATGAAGTGCTGGGCCAGCGCATTGGCGCGGCGGTCG
>JAQGIK010000112.1 GCA_028291265.1 Caulobacter sp.
TTCCGGCTTGTCAGCGAACCGGGCGCTCGACGGACGACGTGATCCGAACATCGGGATGCTTCTTTCCCACATCGAAGCTCGGTGGTCGCGACGGGGCCCTGCCTCGTTTTGGGCCGAACTTCCTCAGCTCATGCGGAAGTGACGGCAAATCCCTCCCTTTGGCGGTGATGGTGTAAGCCACGGCCCTATTGATGGGTTCCCGGGCTGCGTGCCGAGCCATTCAGCGGCGTGGATGGGTGGAATCGGAACTGCCGCGCGGTGTCGCAGTTTCGTCGCGAATGGCTCCTCGGGCAGGACTCGAACCTGCGACAAGTCGGTTAACAGCCGACTGCTCTACCAACTGAGCTACCGAGGAACATCACCTTCGGAAGGAGGCGGCGTATACGATGGGCGCCGCGGCGGCGCAAGCGGTTCGGTGCGTAAAAAAATAGCCCGGCTTTGGGGGCCGGGCTGTTCAAAGTCGGTGATGGTGGGGTGTCTTCAAGGAAGACGGGAGGAAGGTCGGCTTTTATGGTTAATCAAAGGTAAATCACCACGCCTCTACAGGGCGGCGAAGACGGCGTTGCACAGGCCGGTGGCCCGGGGATCGCCATTCAGGTCCGGCCCCATCTGGTTCATCGTGTAGCCGATGGCGACATCGGCCCCGGTGTTGGCGCAGCCGAACGAGCCGCCCCAGCCGGAATGGCCGAAGGTGTCGGCCAGCGGGCCGTAGACGCCGGCGTCATTGACGATCAGCCCCATCGACCAGAAGGGCGCCAGGCCCAGCAAGAGATCGGGGCGTGTGGTCTGGACGGTGGTCATTTTGGCGATGGTTTCGGGCCCCATCAGCCTGAAGCCATCGAGGGTTCCGCCGTGGGCGAGGGCGCCGTAGAGGCGGGCCAGGCCCCGGGCCGTGGCATGGCCGTTGCCGGCCGGGATCTGGGCCGCGCGCCAGGCCCGGTCGTTGGGCAGGGTCGGCTCCATGTTGGGGTTGGTCACCGCGGCGATGGCCTCGGGCGGCATGGCGGGATCGAAGGCGGCGGCGACCAGGGGGCCGATCAGCGGGGCGACCCGCGGCTCTTCCGATTCGGGCAGGCCGATGTGGATGTCGGCGCCGAGCGGACCGGCGACCAAGTCCTTCAGGAACGACCCGACCGACTCGCCGCTGACCCGCCGAATCAATTCGCCGGCCAGGAACCCGAAGGTCATGGCGTGGTAGCTGTTCTTCGTCCCCGGCGGCCACATCGGCGCCTGGGCGGCGAGGCGAGAGGTGACGATCTCCCAATTGTAGAAATCCTCGAGCGGCATCGGCAGCTCGAAACCGGGCAGGCCGGCCTGGTGGGAGAGGAGCTGGGCGACGGTGATCTCGCCCTTTCCGGCAGCTGCGAACTCCGGCCAGTAGCGGGCGACCGGGGCGGCGTAGTCGATCAGGCCCCGGTCGACGAGCGTCGCCAGGACGATGGCGGTGACGCCCTTGGTGGTCGACCAGACGTTGACCAGGGTGTCCGGCGTCCAGGGCCTTTGGCGGGCGGCGTCGCGATGACCGCCCCACAGGTCCACGACCTGTTCGCCCCGGTGGTAGACGCAGAGGGAGGCGCCGACGTCGCGGTAGGGATCGTCGTTGCGGAAGTTGGCGGCGAAGGCCTCGCGGACGGCTTCGAAACCGGCGGCGACGGTTCCGGCGATGGTCGGGGCGGCGTCGATCATGATGTACGGGCCTTCAAACCGAGGGCGAAGAAGCGGGTGATCTCGTCGGCCAGCTGGCGCGGGCGGGCGGCGTCGTCCGGCGTGATCCATTTGGGCAGCCAGCCGAAGGCCCCGGCCCCGATCTGGGCGCGGATGACGACGTCGCAGGGATTGCAGGAGCCGTCAGCCATGCCCTGGCGCAGCCAGCCGGCGAAGCGCACGCGCAGGGCCCGGGCCCGGCGGGTCAGGGCCAGGCGGGTCTGGGACGGCAGGGCCTGCATGCCGGCCTGGGGCATCAGCGGCGACAGGGCGCCGACCTGGGCCTGGGTGTTGAGATGGACGCCGATGATGGTGCGGGACAGGCCGTCGGTCCCGGCCTTCTGGGCCGAGGCGACGAAGCCGTCGAAGAGGTCGAAGGCGCGCTCGTAGCAGCGCAGCACCAGGTCGGTCTTGTCCTGCATGTAGTGGTAGACGACCCCCTTGGTGGCCCCCAAGGCGGCGCTGATGTCGTCGAGCGAGGTGGCCTCGATGCCCTGGCGGTTGAACAGCTGGGAGGCGGTGGCGACCAGCTGGGCGGTCTTCATCTCGGCCGCCTCGGCGCGGTCGAAGGCGTTGAAGCGGCCGGGCAGGAAGATCTCCGCCTCGACCGGGCAGGGCGGGCAGGCGCCGGCCACCGACGCGCCCTTGGTCAGAAGCAGGCTGAAGTCGGCTCGCACCCGTTTGCGGAAGGCGCGGCCGTCGGCGCCGCCGACCCAGTGGGGCGACAGCTGGGCCCAGCTGAGGATGCCGATCAGCACATGGGCGACGGTCCGGGCATCGCAGGGGCGCAGGGACCCGTCGGCGATTCCCGCCTCGATCAGGTCCTGCAGGCGGACGGCGTTGCGGCGCGACGCCGTCTCGATGGCGGCGCGGTGCGGCTCGCCGAGGAAGGGAACCTCGCTGAGCACGGCGGTGGCGGGGCGGGCCGGGTCGGTGGCGCGGGCGACGAAGGCCAGCACCTTGCCGAAGCCGTCGGTGGCGTCCGTGGAGGCCAGGGCCAGGTCCTCGGCGGTCTGGTCGCAGGCGCGCTGGTAGCACTGGAAGACCAGCTCGTCCCGGTCGTCCACGTAATAATACAGCGAGGCCCGGGTCAGGCCCAGTTCCTCGGCGATGTCGGCCAGGGACGTCGCCGCGATGCCCCGCAGGTTGAACAGCCGCGTGGCGTGGGCCAGCAGCGCCTCGCGCTTGAGGTTGCGCTTGGCCGTGACGCGGCTTTTCGGCGCTTCGGTCGGCGGGCGGACGGGATCGGTACGAGGGGCCATGGCCTTCAGGGTCGGCGAACTCGACAGTGGATGCAATCAACATACGCAAGTGTTGAAAAATTTGACAAGCGAATTCCGTCGTGTCGTTATCCAGACATACCGCAGTGTTGAAAACCGGCGCATGACCGGGGTCTGCGGAGGGAGGACTTGGGGATGACCAGCCAACGGATCCGCCGCGCTCTGCTGGGCGCCACCGCCATCGGCCTGACCCTCGGGGTCGGCGCGGCCTTCGCCCAGCCGGCGGAAGAGGGCGCGCTGGTCGACGAGATCACCATCACCGCCCAGAAGCGCGAGCAGAGCGTCTATGACGTCGGCGGCACGCTGGCGGTGGCCGGGTCGGAGACGCTGCAGGCGCGGCGGGTGGAGCAGGTCAAGGACCTGGCAAGCCTGACCCCCAACGTCGACGTCAAGGAACAGGTGCCCGGGGCCATGCCGGTGATCACCATCCGGGGCGTCGGGCTGGACGACTTCTCCTCGGCCAACAACCCCAGCGCCGGGGTCTATATCGACGAGGTCTACCTGGCCTCGCTGGCCCAGATGAACTTCGATTTCTTCGACATCGAGCGGGTCGAGCTGCTCAAAGGTCCGCAGGGCACCCTGTACGGCCGCAACTCGACGGCCGGGGCGCTCAACGTGCTGACCGCCAAGCCCGGCTTCGGCGGTTTCCAGGCCCGGCTGGCGGCGGGGGTCGGCAACTACGAGACCTACGAGGCCGAGGGAATGGTCAACATCGCGGTCAGCGACAGCTTCGCCCTGCGCGTCGCCGCCAAGACCGTCGGCCAGGACGAGGGCTTCTGGTTCAACCGCGTGCAGAACCGCGACATCGGCCGCCGCGACGTCTGGATGGGCCGGGTCCAGGCCCGCTGGGCGGCCGGAAACGCCGACGTGACCCTGAAGCTGGAAGGCCAGCGGGTGCGTTCGGAGATGGGCCAGGGCGAATTCATGGGGGTCTTCCCCTCGGCCCTGTCGCCCGGTGTCGCCTGCCCGGGCGATCCGCGCTGCACCGACTTCTTCGGCTATCGCGATCCCGACGGCGACCCCTTCAAGGGCGACTGGTCGGGCGGCCAGTTCTACGACATCGACCAGTGGGGCGCGACCCTGCGGGCCCAGTGGGACCTGGGGTTCGCCACCCTGACCTCGGTCACCGGCTACCAGGATTTCGAGCGCAGCTTCTATATCGACACCGACGCCACGCCGCTGCGCCAGACCGACTTCATCCAGAACGACGCCATCACCCAGGTCTCGCAGGAACTGCGGCTGGCCGGCGATACCGACAGGCTGAACTGGCTGGTCGGGGCCTTCTATTCCTCGGACGATGTGGACACGGCCAACCCGGGCTTCCTCGAGGACCTGTTCAACACCCGCACCTACAGCTTCGGCAAACAGGAAACGGAGTCGGCGGCCATCTTCGGCAACGGCGAATGGCGCCTGGCCCCGACCCTCAGCCTGGTCGCCGGCCTGCGCTACACCTGGGAAGAGAAGGCCTATGTCGGCGGCACCGACGACCTCGTGCCGCTCTGTCCGGGCAGCGCCCTCAGCGGCGCGCCCTGCGGGGCCGGGCCGATCCGCATCTCCTTCATCGACGAGACCATCTCTGACACGAACTGGTCCTACAAACTGGGCCTCAACTGGAAGCCGATGGAGGACCTGCTGATCTACGGATCGGTCAGCCAGGGGGTGAAGTCGGGCGGCTTCTTCTCCGGCGTCACCACCAACAGCGGCCAGCTGCAGCCCTACGAGCCCGAAACCCTGATCGCCGTCGAGGCCGGGGTGAAGGCGCGGCTGGGCGGCGGGGTGCAGGTCGCGGCCAGCCTGTTCCACTACGACTACAGCGATGTGCAGACCTTCATCCGCGACACCTCTGGCGCGCTGCCGATCCAGCGGCTGGGCAATGTCGATGAGGCGAAGATCAACGGCCTCGACGCCGACCTCACCTGGCGGCCGCCGGCTGTCGACGGCCTGACGATCCAGCTGGGCCTGGGGCTGCTCGACGCCGAACTGGGCGAGTTCGCCGTCACCGCCGGCGCCGTGCCGAAAGGCAATCGCCTGCCCAACGCCCCGGAGGTCACCTTCAACGCCTCGGGCGCCTACGACATTCCGCTCGGCGCCGACTGGAGCCTGCAGCTGCAGGGCGGGGCGAAGTATTCGGACTCCGTGTTCAAGGACGCCATCAACGACCCGCTGCTGGTCCAGGACAGCTACTGGACGTTCGACGGCCGGGTGTCGGTGACCTCGGAGGGCGGCTGGTCGTTCAGCCTGTGGGGCAAGAACCTGTCGGACGAGCTTTATGTCGTGCAGGGCGTCAACAACGGCGCGCTGGGCGTGGGTTTCCGCACCTACAACGCCCCGCGCACGTTCGGGGTGACGATGGCCAGGCGCTGGTAGGCAACCGGTAGCTCGCGTCAGGGGCGTGGCGCGGCTGGCCTCAATCTGGCCGTAAGGCTATGAGGGCATTGCAATGTCGGCTGGCGGGGGTATTGCGGCCAGCCGACTTCCTCCCGGCTGTAAAAGTTCGACTCGATGACGCTCGCCGCCACCCTGCTGACCGCGCTCGCGGTCAGCGTGCTCCAGACGACCGCGCCACCCGAACCGCCGCCCGCGCCGGAGCCGGCCGCCGCGCCTGCGACCGAAGAGGAAGAGGGCGATGTCGCCGCCGTCGTGGTGCAGGGCGTGCGGCCACGCGGCAGCGTCTCGGTCGATGTCGATCCCGAGATCACCCTCGACGAGGCCGACATCAAATCCCTCGGGGTCAACAACATCGGCGAGCTGGTCGAGCGGCTGGCGTCAGTGACCGAATCCTCGACCGGGCGCGGCGGCGGCCAGCCGGTCGTGCTGCTCAACGGCCGGCGCACCTCCGGCTGGCAAGAGACGCGCAGCATTCCCAGCGAGGCCATCGAGCGCACCGAGGTGCTGCCCGAGGAAGTGGCGCGGGCCTATGGTTTCGCGGCCGACCAGAAGGTCATCAACATCGTCCTGAAGCCGGCCTTCCAGCAGGGCACGGGCCGGGTGGAGATCGCCGGTCCGATGCAGGGTGGGACCGAGCGCGGCAAGGCCGGCGGCAACTACTTCCGCGTCCAGGAGGGCAACCGCTGGAGCCTCGATGTCGAGTACGAGCGCGAAACGCCTCTGTTTGAGGACGAGCGCGACATCGTCCGCGACCCGGGCAGCCGCCCTTATGACCTCACCGGCAACATCACCGGCCTGCCGTATGGCGGCGAGATCGACCCGGCCCTCTCGGCGCTGTCCGGCCAGACGGTGCTGGTGGCGGCCGTTCCACGCGGAAACACCACGCCCGGCCTCGCCGATTTCGTGGCCGGGGCCAACGGTCCGCGCACCGACGACCTGACCGCATACCGCACCCGTTTGCCCGAGGTCGAAGGCGGCAAGGTCGAGGGCTCGGTGGCGCGCGATCTCGACAAGAACACCCAGGCGACGATCAGCGCCTCGCTGCAGGATCGCTCGACCTTCTCCTACCTGGGCCTGCCCGGCGTGGGCCTGGTGCTCGACTCTTCAAACCCGTATTCGCCGTTCGCGGACGACGTGCAGCTGTTCCGCTATGTCGATGCGCCCAGCAGCATGACCAGCAGCAGCGACACCCTGACCGCCCAGGCCGGGGTGGTGCTCGACGGCTACATCGCCGGCGACTGGCGCTGGACCCTGTCGGGGAACTACAGCCGGGTGCAGAGCGACACCCGCACGGGCCGGGGCGTCGACCCGACGGCCTTTCAGAGCCAGCTCAACGCCGGCTCCCTGACCGCCAATCCGTTCGGCGACCTGAGCGGGCTGGCTCGCCTGCCCGACGACACGTCCAAGTCGGTGAACAGCAACATGTTGGCCGAACTGGTGCTGACCGGCGATCTCTTCGACCTGCCGGCCGGACCGGTGCGGTCGGTGATCACGGTTGGTTGGGACAGCAAGTCGCTGGATTCCAACAGCCTGCGGTCCGGGGTGCGCATCGACCGGTCCCTGTCGCGCGACCGCTACTACGGCAAGACCGACCTGTCGGCGCCGCTGGTCAACCGGAACGACGGGCCGCTCGGCGCGATCGGCTCGCTGTCGCTGAGCATCAACGCTGAATATTACGAAGCCTCGGACTTCGGTGGTCTGTTCGACCTCGGCGGCGACGTCAGCTGGTCGCCTTGGGAGCCGCTGGATTTGATGGTCTCCTACGGCCGCGAGCGCGGGGCGCCGGACATCGGCCAGCTGAACGACCCGATCATCTCGACTCCCAACGTGCCGGTGTTCGACTTCACGACCGGCCAGACCGTGCTGATCACCCGCACCACTGGCGGCAATCCCGCCCTGGAGGCCGACACCCGCCAAGTGACCCGGCTGGGGTTGAACCTGAAGCCGTTCAAGGAGCGCGAGCTGCGCCTGAACGTCAGCTATGTCTGGGCTCGCACCGACGACGCCATCAGCTCGTTTCCCGGCATCACCCCAGAGCTGGAGGCCGCCCTGCCAGGCCGTTTTACCCGCGACAGCTCTGGCCAACTTATCGCCATGGACGCCCGGGCGCTGAACTTCAGTCGCACCGAGCAGCAGGATATCCGGGCTAACCTGTTCTACACCTTCGCCTTCGGCAAACCGACGGCCCCACCTGACGGCGGGCGCGGCCGACCCGGCGATCCCGGTGGTCCTGGCGTGCCTCCCGGACCGCGTCCCGGCGCTGGGGGGGCAGGCACGGGTGGCCCCGGCGCGGGTCCGGGCGGACCCCGTCCAGGTGGCGGACCGGGTGGTCTCGGCGGTCCTCGCGGGCCCGGTGGCGCCGGCGGTCCTGGTGGTCCGGGCAATGTCGTCGTCATGGGCGGTCCGCGTGGCGGCGGCGGCGGCGGGGTGCGCAGCGCCAGTTTCAGCATGCAGCCCGGCCAGGGCCGCGCGATCATGGGCCTCAACTACCGACACCGCATCCAGGACGAGATCGAGGTGCGCCCGGGTGTTCCGGTCATCGACCAACTGGAGAGCGGCCGCAATCCCCGCGACGAGCTCAACGGCTTTGCGCGGGTGTTCAAGGACGGCAACGGCGCCGGCATGAGCCTCAACTGGCGTGGTCGCAGCCGGATCGACGGCGGGCCGGGCGGCACGGACCTGACCTTCGAACCCTTCGTCACCGTCGGCATCGACTTCTCGATGGACCTCAGCGCCCGCGCGGGACTGATGAAGACGGCGCCCTGGCTGAAGGGAACCAATCTTCAGCTGCAGTTCCAGAACGTCTTCGACGAGCGCCAGGAGGTGATCAGCAGCACCGGCAGCCGGCCGCTGAACTACCAGCCCGACTACATGGACCCCAACGGCCGCACCATCACCTTCCGGATCCGCAAGATCCTGTTCTAATCGGCCGCGTCTGAGTTGGGGCGCCCCAGGCGGCGGGCCAGCACCGCCGCCGCCACCATCAGGGCCCCGACGGCCAGGAAGCTGGCGGCGCGGATGACGCCGTGGAGGCTGGCCATGTCGAAGAGCAGCACCTTGCCGGCCGTAAAGAACAGGATGCCCAGCGCCATCCAGCGCAGCGACCGCTCACGCCGGGCCGAGCCCAGGGCCAGCAGGCCGGCGCCAAGCAG
>JAQGIK010000136.1 GCA_028291265.1 Caulobacter sp.
TCGGTCGCGGCTTCCTTGGACAGGTCTTCGCCCGTCTCCTGGTCGACGATCTTCATGGACAGGCGGGTCTTGCCGCGATCGTCGAAGCCCAGGAGCTTGACCTTCACGGACTGGCCTTCGGTGAGGACATCGGAGACCTTGCCGACGCGTTCGTTGGAGATCTGGCTGACGTGGACCAAGCCGTCCTTGGCGCCGAAGAAGTTCACGAAGGCGCCGAAGTCGACGACCTTGACGACCTTGCCGTTGTAGATGGCGCCGATTTCCGGCTCCGAGGCGATCGACTTGATCCAGTCGCGGGCCGCATCGATCTTGGCCTGGTCGGAGGCGGCGATCTTGATGGTGCCGTCGTCCCCGATGTCGACCTTGGCGCCGGTGGTGGCGACGATCTCGCGGATCACCTTGCCGCCGGTGCCGATCACTTCACGGATCTTGTCCGCGGCGATCTTCATGGTCTCGATCTTCGGCGCGTACTCGCCCAGCTCTTCGCGGGGCGCATCCATGGCCTTGTTCATCTCGCCGAGGATGTGATCACGGCCTTCCTTCGCCTGGGCGAGGGCCTGCTTCATGATCTCGATGGTGATCCCGGAGATCTTGATGTCCATCTGCAGCGAGGTGATGCCATCGCTGGTGCCGGCCACCTTGAAGTCCATGTCGCCGAGGTGATCCTCGTCGCCCAGGATGTCGGAGGGAACGGCGAAGCCGTCGCTTTCCAGGATCAGGCCCATGGCGATGCCCGAGACCGGACGGATCAGCGGAACGCCCGCGTCCATCATGGCCAGCGAGGAGCCGCAGACCGTGGCCATCGAGGACGAGCCGTTCGACTCGGTGATCTCGGAGACCAGGCGGATGGTGTAGGGGAAGTCTTCCTTCGACGGCAGCATCGGGCGCAGGGCGCGCCAGGCCAGCTTGCCGTGGCCGATTTCGCGGCGGCCGGGGCTGCCCATCCGACCGGTTTCACCGACCGAGTAGGGAGGGAAGTTGTAGTGCAGCAGGAAGGCTTCCTTGTAGGTGCCTTCCAGGGCGTCGATGAACTGCTCGTCGTCGCCGGTGCCGAGGGTCGCGACCACCAGGGCCTGGGTCTCGCCGCGGGTGAACAGGGCCGAACCGTGGGTGCGCGGCAGGATGCCGACTTCACCCATGATCGGACGCACGGTGCGGACGTCGCGGCCGTCGATGCGGATGCCGGTGTCGAGGATGGCGCGACGCACGACGTCGGCTTCCAGTTCCTTGAACACGCCGGCCAGCTTCTGGCCGTCGACGCCGTCCGGATTGGCTTCGCTCTTGCCGAGGGCCGCGATGGCCTTCTTCTTGGCGGCGCCGATCGCTTCGTAGCGATCCTGCTTCTTCTGGATCTTGTAGCCGGCGATGATGTCGGCGCCGACCAGCGGCTTCATCTGGGCCTTGATCGCGTCGGTGTCTTCCGGCTCGAAGTCGAAGGCGTCCTTGGCCGAGTGCTCGGCCAGGTCGATGATGCCCTGGATGACCGGCTGCATGCCGTCGTGGGCGAACTGGATGCCGCCCAGGACGGTGGCTTCGTCCAGTTCCTGGATTTCGGATTCGACCATCATCACGGCGTCGCTGGTGCCGGCGACGACGAGGTCCATCTTGCTGTCCTTCAGCTCGTCGGCCGTCGGGTTCAGGATGTAACCACCGTCGACGTAGGCGACGCGGGCGGCGGCGATCGGGCCCATGAAGGGGGCGCCGGAGATGACCAGGGCGGCGGAGGCGGCGACCATGGCGATGATGTCGGGATCGTTCTCGAGGTCATGCTGCAGCACGGTGCAGACGACCTGAACTTCGTTCTTGAAGCCCTTGACGAACAGCGGGCGGATCGGACGGTCGATCAGGCGGGAAACCAGGGTTTCCTTTTCCGACGGACGGCCTTCACGCTTGAAGAAGCCGCCGGGGATCTTGCCGGCCGCGAAGGTCTTTTCCTGATAGTTGACGGTCAGGGGGAAGAAGTCCTGGCCGGGCTTTTGCGTCTTGGCGAAGACGGCGGTGGCCAGGACGACGGTTTCGCCCATGGTGGCCAGAACGGCGCCATCAGCCTGACGGGCGATGCGGCCGGTTTCGAGGATAATGGTCTTGCCACCCCACTCGATGGTCTTGCGATGAATCTCAAACATTTGAAGTTCTTTCTTTTCGGTCCGACGGGCGTATTCCCGGCGGGGCGGACAGGGGCGGTGGCCCAGCGGGCGGTTCCGGAATCCTCTCCAGTGTCAGGTCCGGTGAGGATCGCTGTGACCCTCTGCGGATAGTTTTTGGGGTGAAACCCCCGCCGCCGACCCTCAGGACCTGAGGAGGATGGGCGGATATGCGAAGAGGCGGGGCCCTTCATATGAAGAACCCCGCCCCTGTAATCGGAACTAGTGCTGACGACGCAGGCCGAGCTTGGCGATGAGGGCCTCGTAGCGGTCCTCATCCGACTTCTTCAGGTGGCCCAGCAGCGAACGACGCTGCGAAACCATCTGCAGAAGGCCACGACGGCTGTGGTTGTCCTTCTTGTGACCCTTGAAGTGCTCGGTCAGGTTGGCGATCCGTTCGGACAGGATCGCGACCTGGACTTCGGCGCTGCCGGTGTCGCCCGGGGTGCGGGCATGTTCGGTGATCAGAGCGGCTTTGCGCTCGGGCGTGATCGACATCGGATTTCTCCAGCTCAGGTGAGTTGAAAAACACGCACCGGATTGAGCGATCCCGCACGCATCTCGGCCAGGGCGACCAGTCTCTCTCCGTCCATCGCGCAAACCGTCCGCGACCCGCCCGAAAGCTGGTCACGCAAGGCTTCCACCTGTCGCGGAAGGAGGACGATCGAACGTCCCTGAGCCAACCGGAATGCGTCTTCGGCGGTAACGGCCAGCGCCGGGATGTCGTCCAGCGCGGTCGAGACCGGAAGGAGAGCCTCCGGAAGCGCGGCCTTATGGCCTAAATTTTCCAACATTTCCAGTGTTATCGCGGTTTCTTCCCCAAACGGGCCGACCCGCGTGCGGCGAAGCTGGCTGACGTGGGCGCAGGCCCCGAGGGCGGCGGCCAGATCGCGGGCCACGGCGCGCACATAGGTGCCCTTGCCGCAGTCCATTTCCAGCTCGATGTGGTCGTCGTCGGGCACGGAAACGATGCGCAGGTCGTGGATGGTGACGGTGCGGCCGGCCAGCTCGAACTCGACCCCGCCCCGGGCCAGGTCGTAGGCCCGCTCGCCGTCGACCTTGATGGCCGAGTAGTTGGGCGGGATCTGGGTGACCTCGCCGATGAACTGGGAAAGCTGCGCCTGCACTTCATCGCGGGTCGGGCGGACCTCGGACTCGGCGGTGGTCTCGCCTTCGCGGTCGAAGGTGGCGGTGGTGCGACCCCATTCGAGGGTGAAACGGTAGGTCTTGTCGGCGTCGACCAGGAAGCTGACCGTCTTGGTCGCCTCGCCCAGCGCGATCGGCAGGATGCCGGTGGCCAGGGGATCGAGCGTGCCGGCGTGCCCGGCCTTCTGGGCGGTGAACAGCCAGCGCACCTTGCCGACCGCCTGGGTCGAGCCGAAGTCGTAGGGCTTGTCGAGATTGACCCAGCCGCTGACCGGAAAGCCCTTCTTGCGGCGGGCCACTACGCGTCCTCGTCGCCGCCGTGGATATCGGCCTGGACGCGGGGGTTGGTGAACAGCCTGTCCATCGCTGCCGCGGAGTTGAAGCTGTCGTCGTGGAAGAACTTCAGGTCCGGCGTGAACTTCATGTCGATGTTTTTCGCCAGCCGCCCGCGAATGAACTTGGTGGCGCGGTTCAGGGCGGCGAGGGTCTCGGTCGTGCTCTGGCCGGTGACGCCGGCGCCAAGGGGCTCGACGAAACAGATGGCGTGCTTGAGGTCGGGGCTCATCCGCACCTCCGAGACGGTCAGGGAGACGCCGCTGAGGGCCGGCTCGGCGATCCCCTCCTCGCGCAGCACCTCGACCAGGGCGTGACGGATCAGTTCGCCGGCCCGCAACTGGCGCTGGGTGGGGCCGGTCGGGCGGTTCTTGGACTTCGTGTCTCGGCTCATCTCATTCATCCAGGCGTCCGGCGAGGGATCGAACCTCGGCTCCGGCGGGGAGGGCGGCTTCTAGGCTCCGAAGCCCGCCCTGTCCAGCAATCCTCCGGAGTCAGGCGTCCAGCCGCTGGTGGAAGAATTCGATGGTCCGCGCCTCGGCCGCGGCTGTCGGGCCGCTGCCCGCCAGATGGACGGTCAGCACCGAGTGCGGCGGTCGGCCCGTGCCCTGCAGGCCGTCCTCGGGCGCGATGCGGTGGGATTCGAAGCGGTCGCCCAGCTCCCGTTCCAGCATGTCCATGCGCTCGCCGGGCACGAAGGGGTCGCCGTGGAAGGCCAGGCCGATCAGCGACAGGTCCTCCTCGACGAAACGTTTCCTGGCGCAGGCGAACTCGGCGGCCGAGCAGTCGATCCGGTTGCGGCCCTTCTTGCCCATCGGCATCGAGGGCTGGCTCAGCACCGGGGCCACGACGGAGCGCTCGGTCATCATCGCCAGGGCGAAGCCGCCGGTGAAACACATGCCCAGCGCCCCGACGCCCTTGCCGCCGCATTCGGCGTGCGCCTTGCGCGCCAGGGCCCGCAGCCAGTCGACGATGGGGCTGGAGCGGCCGGTGCTCCAGACGTTGAATTCCTTGCGGACACAGAGGTTGAGGACGATCTCGGTCAGGCCATAGCCGGTGCTGATCGGCTTGCCCGGCTGGCCGAACAGGCTGGGCAGGAAGACGGTGAAGCCGGCGGCCACGACCTTTTCGGCATAGGCGACGACCAGCGGATGCAGGCCGGGAATCTCATGAATGATGATCACCGCCGGCCCGGAGCCCTTGCGAAACACCGTCCGCGTCCAGCGCCCGTCGTCGAAGCGGGACTCGTCCCAGCTCTTCAGGATGTCCTTGTCGGCCATGTCTCGCCCCTACGCGGATCTACGGTAGGCGAAACGAAAGCGTCGAAGCCAACAAAATCCGCCTCGGAAGGCTCAGCTGCCATCAGGGCGTCCGTAGGTCGGCTTGGTCACCGCCGCCCGGGTGTTGCCGCCCCGGGGCTTGGGCATCTGCCATTCGCCGCGCCAGGTGAAGTCCATGGCCGCGCACAGCTTGACCCCGCCGGCCCCGTCGTCGCCGAAAGCGTGAACCCGCAGGGGCTTGCGCGTATAGACCGGTCCGACCGCCAGCCAGCCCTTGGTCGAGCCGGGGCAGAAGGCGCTGATCATCACCTTGCCCTCGGCCTTCTCAGGATCGATCTCGTAGAGCTCGCCCTTGCCGGCGTCGGGCCCCATCAGGGTGTCGAGTTGACGGTTGACGCCGCCGTCGCGCGAGGCCTTCGGCACCACGCCGACCGGCACGGCGGTGGCCCGCACGGCCAGGATGTTGGTGCGGAAGTACTGGCGGGTGAAGACGAAGGTCAGGCCGGCCCCGGTCAGCCGGCGGGCTTCGGAAGAGGCGCTGTCGAAGGTCACCATCCGCTTGTCGGCGGCCTGGGCCGGGGCCGCCATGGCGACCAGAGAAGCGGCCGCTGCGGCGGCGAGACAGATCGAACGAAGCATACAGCAGGCCCCTATCGGCGTTTGCCGCGCAGGTCGGCGACGTCGCCCTCGAATCCCGAGAGCTTCCAGACCCCGTCCTTGCGCGTGAAGATCAGCACGCAGGGGCCATCCTTGGATTTTGTGGCGCAAACACGGCCGTCGGGCAGGGCTTTCAAAGAACCGGCGATGGCCACCTGTCCGGGGATCGGCTGGCCGGGTTTGTAACCGTACTGATAGGCCACGCTGCGGAAGGTCGAGGGCTGGATCAGCGCCTTGTCGGCGGCGTCGGCCAGCCAGGGGGCGGCCAGGGCCCCCAGGGCCCGCAGGTTCTCGTCCTTGGTGCGTTTTTCGGCCTCCCCGACCAGCCGGGCCTCGATGGAGGTCTTCAGGGCCTGGCGGTCGACATGGGCGTTGAAGGCGGCCTTGTCGTTGTCGCGGATGGCGATCAGCAGGGCATGGACGTCGCCGGCCGCATCCAGCCGCGTGGCGGTGGCGCAGGCGCTTATGGTGGCCATCAGGCCGATCAGGACAGTTACGCGAAACAGGCGCATGCGGTCGTCTCCGGCCGGGAAGCGTCGAACAGACTTCAGGCTTTTCGGCGACGAAGGCGTGGCGGTCAACGCCTGGCGTATCTCGCGGCGAACAGGGCGATGATCACACCGACCATGACATTGGCCAGGATGGCCAGCAGAAGGGTCAGGTCGACCGGCGGCGAGGGGCGGGGCCCCACCGCCGATAGCGGCACGACGAGATAGGTCATCACGCCGTAGATGATCAGCCCGAACAGCGCTCCGCAGAGGATCGGCTGCCGGGTCAGGACGGGGAATCTGCGGGCCGCGAAGACATAGAGGACCGCGCAGACCAGGCAGATGAAGAAGTGGCTGGCCGCCCCGATCAGCACGCCCTGCAGGCCGGAATCCTTGGCCGCCTTGCCCAGCCAGCCGCGCGCCACCGAGCGGAACACCACATCGACCGGAATCTTCCAGATCAGGGCGGCGGCGCCGATATCGGCCGCGCCGGCGACGAGGCCACCCCAGAGGATGGCGGGCAGTGCACGGTTGGTCATGACGTTTCCCCAAGAGCGCTGACGGCTCGTTTCGAGGAGATGATCACAGACCCGGCGTCGAGGCGAGCATCCACATCCTCACCCATAAACGGGGAGGGATGAGAAAAAGGCGCGGACCTTGCGATCCGCGCCTTGAACTTTCGAGCCTGTCGAGGCCGCTACAGCGTCCGCGCCACTTCCTCGACCGTGAAGCATTCGATCTCGTCGCCTTCGCGGATGTCCTGGAAGCCGGCGAAGGCCATGCCGCACTCCATGCCGTTGGTGACTTCCGCCACCTCGTCCTTGAAGCGCTTGAGGGTCTGCAGGGTGCCCAGTTCGAGAACCACGATGTTGTCGCGGACGATCCGGACCTTGGCGCCGCGGCGCACGACCCCTTCGGTGACGCGGCAACCGGCGACACGGCCGACCTTCGAGATGTCGAAGGCCTGCAGCACCTTGGCGTTGCCCAGGAAGGTTTCCCGCTGGATCGGCGAGAGCATCCCCGACATGACGCCTTTGATGTCGTCGATCAGGTCGTAGATGATCGCGTAGTAACGGATCTCGACGCCTTCGCGCTCGGCCAGGGCCCTCGCCTGGGCCGAGGCCCGGACGTTGAAGCCGATGATCGGCGCGCCGGCGCCCTTGGCCAGCTGCACGTCGCTTTCGCTGATCGCGCCGGCCCCTTGCAGGATGATCCGGGCGCGGACCTCGTCCGTCCCCAGCTTGTCCAGCGAGCCGACAATGGCTTCGACCGAACCCTGCACGTCGCCCTTGATGACCAGCGGCAGTTCGCTGACCTTCTTGGCGGTGAGCTTGGCCATCATGTCGGCGAGGCTGGCCCCGGCGACGCCGCCGACGGCCGACTTCTCGCGCTTCACGCGGTTGCGGTATTCGGTCAGCTCGCGAGCCCGGGCTTCGTTCTCGACGACCGCGAAGGCCTCGCCCGGAGAGGGGGTGCTGTCGAGGCCGAGGACCTCGACCGGGGTCGAGGGGCCGGCTTCGGTCAGCTGCTCGTTGCGCTCGTTAAGCAGGGCGCGAACCCGGCCGTAGGAGGAGCCGGCGACGACGATGTCGCCACGCTTCAGGGTGCCGCGCTTGACCAGGACGGTGGAGACGGCGCCGCGGCCCCTGTCCAGCTTGGCCTCGATGACGACGCCTTCGGCGGTGCGCTCGGGGTTGGCCTTGAGGTCGAGCAGTTCGGCCTGCACCAGGATGTTCTCGATCAGGTTGTCGAGACCCATGCGGGTCTTGGCCGAGACCTCGACGATCTGGGTGTCGCCACCCAGGCTTTCGACGACGATCTCGTGCTGCAGCAGTTCGTTGACGACGCGGGTCGGGTCGGCCCCGTCCTTGTCCATCTTGTTGACGGCGACGATGATCGGGACGCCGGCCGCTTTCGCGTGCTGGATGGCCTCGATGGTCTGGGGCATGACGCCGTCGTCGGCGGCCACCACCAGCACGACGATGTCGGTGATGTTGGCGCCGCGCGCCCGCATGGCGCTGAACGCCGCGTGGCCGGGGGTGTCGAGGAAGGTGACGCGCTGACCGTCGGCCAGGCGGACCTGGTAGGCGCCGATGTGCTGGGTGATGCCGCCGGCTTCGCCCGCCGCCACGTCGGTGGTGCGCAGGGCGTCGAGCAGGCTGGTCTTGCCGTGGTCGACGTGGCCCATGATGGTGACGACCGGAGCGCGGGTCTCCTGCGCCTCGTCGTGATCCTCGGCGTCCAGGAAGCCCTCTTCGACGTCGGCTTCGGAGACGCGGCGGACGGTGTTGCCGAACTCGGTCGCCACCAGTTCAGCGGTGTCGCTGTCGATGACGTCGTTGATCTTCAGCATCACGCCCTGGCGCATCAGCATCTTGATGATGTCGACGCCGCGCACGGCCATCCGGTTGGACAGCTCCTGAACCGTGATGACGTCGGGGATGATGACCTCGCGGGCCGCGCGGGCCTGCTCGGCGGCGCCGCCACGGCGCTTTTCCTTTTCCCGTTCGCGAGCCCGGCGGACCGAGGCCAGCGAGCGCATGCGCTCGACCGCGCCCTCGTCGTCACCGGCCACGGCCTGGATGGTCAGGCGGCCTTCACGACGCTTGGGTTCGCCTTTGGTGCGGGAAACCGCCTTGCCGGGACCGGCGCCAGGGCCACCGGGGCCGCGACGACGATCGTCATCCTCTTCCGGACGGCGGTCGGGCAGGGCGCCGCCGGGACGGGGCGCGGAACGGGTGGCGCGGGTGACTTCCGGCGTCGCCGCCAAGGCGATCTCCCGGGCCAAGGGCGCCCCGCAGCGCCGCGAAGGCCGGCTCACCATCCAGGCCGTGGCCGGTGACGACGAGGGCGCCGTCGACCGGATGCGCTCCCTCGCCTCGGTCCGCCGGGCGCGCGAACGCGAACGCGAAAAGCGCAAGGGCGGCTCCCAGGAGCAGGCTCGCGCGGCCCGCGAAGTGATCATCCCCGACGTCATCACCGTGGCGGAGCTCGCCAACCGGATGGCGATCCGCGGCGCCGAGATCATCAAGTTCCTGATGCGTCAGGGCGTGATGCTGAAGAGCGGCGACGTCATCGACAACGACACCGCCGAGCTGGTCGCCACCGAATTCGGACACACCGTGCGCCGCGTGTCGGAAGCCGACGTGGAAGAAGGCTTCATCGGCGCGGAGGATGTGGACGATCATCAGATCACCCGCCCGCCGGTCGTGACCATCATGGGCCACGTCGACCACGGCAAGACCTCGCTGCTCGACGCCCTGCGCTCCGCCGACGTCGTGTCGGGCGAGCATGGCGGCATCACGCAGCACATCGGCGCCTACCAGGTTCATTTGGAAGACGGCCAGCGCGTCACCTTCCTCGACACCCCCGGCCACGCCGCCTTCTCCGCCATGCG